>JAAXHF010000541.1 GCA_012271025.1 Deltaproteobacteria bacterium
CTACAACGTGGAAATGCGCGACGGTCTGTACGAGGCGCTGCAAGCCGTTGGCGACGATCCCGAGGTCCGGGTCATGATTCTGCGCGGTGAGGGCCCGGCCTTTTCGACCGGCGGGGATGTGTCGGAGTTTGGCTCGGCTCCCTCCCCGGTCGGGGCGCGGACCATACGCTGGCGTCGCGACGTGTGGGGCACCCTGCTCGGCCTGCCCCAGCCGACGATTGCAGCGGTGCACGGCTTTACCGTGGGCGGCGGCATGGAAATGGCCCTGCTGTGCGACCTGTGTCTTGCCGCCGACGATACGGTCTTCTTTTTGCCGGAAACCGGGCTGGGGATGATCCCCGGTGTGGCCGGCACACAGACCGCGCCTCGGGCGATCGGCCTGGGACGCGCCCTGGATATGGTCTTGACGGGCAAGCGGGTGAACGCCGAGCAGGCCGTTCGGATCGGCCTGGCCAACCGTGTCGTGCCGCGTGAGAGCCTGCTGGCAGAGGCAAAAACGCTGGCCCACAGCCTGGCCCAGCACGACCCCCGGCTCGTCGCGCTGGCCAAGCGCGCGGTTCGCCAGGGTCTGGACCTGCCTCTGGCCGAGGGCTTGCGGCTGGAGCGGCGGCTGTTCGCCCGCCTCCAGTCTGCGAGCCGTGTCTTGTCATCCGTGTCCAGGGCTGATAGCTGAGACGGCTGTACCGTTACTACGCGAAGAGGAGCAACGTCCATGAACACCGCGAATTTTCTCAGTCTTCCCGGTATGATGCTGGCGGATCAGGAGATCCTGGTCTTTGAGGGCAACCGTCTGACCTACGGCGAAACGCTTGACCGAGTCCGTCGACTCGCCAGCAGCCTGAAAGCGCTCGGCGTCGGTCCCGGCGACCGGGTCGCCGCCCTGCAGACCAACTCCAACCAGTATATTGAGGCGTACTACGCAACCGCGACCGTGGGCGCGACCTTTGTGCCGCTCAACTATCGGGCCAAACCGCCCGAAGTCGAGTACATGGTCACGGCCGCAGATGTGAAGGTACTGTTCATCGGCGACCGCTACCTGCCGCTCCTGGAGCAGCTGAAACCCCAGTTCCCGATGATTCAGCACTATGTGGCGATGGAGAGCACCCAGCCCGGCATGCACAACCACGAGGACCTGATCGCCAAGGGCTCGCCCGATATTGAAGACGCCGAGGTGGACGAAGACGACCTGTCGATCCTGATGTACACCAGTGGAACCACCTCGCTACCCAAGGGCGTAATGCTGACCTACGGCGGTTTCACCAACTATGTAGTCGGCACGGTCGAAATGGCCGACGGCACCCCGCGCGGCACCTCGCTGTTATGTGCGCCGCTGTACCACATCGCCGGCGCGATGAACATCATGACCGCCATCTGGTCCGGCCGCAAAATCGTGATTCTGCGCCAGTTTGACGCCAAGGAGTGGCTGGCGGCAGTGCAGGACGAGAAGGTCACCCACGCCTTTGTCGTGCCGACCATGCTGAAACAGCTGATCGACCATCCCGAATTTTCCAATTACGACCTGTCGAGCCTGGAAAACCTGTCCTACGGGGGCGCGCCCATGCCGTTTCCGGTCATCCGCAAGGCGATTGAGCTGTTTCCCGACACCACCGGCTTTGTGAATGCCTTCGGCCAGACCGAAACCAACTCCACCCTGTCCGTGCTCGGTCCGGACGACCATAAACTGAACGGCACACAGGAAGAAGTCGAGCGCAACCTCAAGCGGCTGACCTCGGTCGGCAAACCCCTGCCCGATGTCGAGGTCGCCATCCTTGACGATGACAACACACCGCTACCGGCCGATGAGATCGGCGAGGTCGTGATCCGCACCGGGCGAGCCATGAAGGGCTACGCCGGTCAGGAGAGCGCAACCGCCGCCCTGTTTGACGATGAGGGCTGGCTGCATACCCGGGACATGGGCTATCTGGACCAGGACGGCTATATCTATCTGGTCGGCCGTAAAGACGACATCATCATTCGGGGCGGCGAAAACATCGCCCCGGCCGAAATCGAGGCCGTGCTGCACGCCCATCCTGCGGTGGACGAAGCGGCCATCATCGGCGTGCCGGACGAACAGTGGGGCCAAAAGATTGCTGCCTTTGTGGCGGTGCGTCCGGGCCAGACGGTGACTGAGGATGAGCTGGGAGACTTCTGCCGCCAGCGGCTGTCGAGCTTCAAGAAACCCGAAGACATCCACTTCATGGACGAGTTGCCCAAAAACCACATGGGCAAGATCCTGAAAAAGGAACTCCGTGCCGAGTACGGGGAGTGAGGTTTTTCAGCCCAACCATGTCAGACCTCAGCTATACCACCCACGGGCGCTATGCCCGGCTGGGTTTGAACCGGCCCGACACGGGCAACCGGCTCACGCCGGCCATGGCCCAGGAGCTGGCTGCGGCCTGCGAGGCGGTCGAAGACGATGACGAGGTCGAAATCCTGCTGCTGACCGGTCAGGGCGAGGCGTTCTGCACCGGTCTTGAGTGTTCGCCTCCAGCGACCGCCTACAGCATTCGTCAGCAGTTCGGTCCGCTGACGTGTGTCGAGCGGCTGGGAGCCCTGACCAAGCCGACCATTGCCGTGCTGAACGGGGACGCCATCGGGGTCGGCCTCGAACTGGCCCTGGCCTGCGATCTGCGCCTGGCAAAAGCCGGCGCGCAGTTCGGTCTGTCGCAGCTGGCTGAGGGACTGATCCCGTTCTGCGGCGGCACCCAGCGCCTGCCCCGTATCATCGGCCAGGCCAGGGCGCTGGAGCTGATTCTGACCGGTACCCGGCTCGACGCGGACCAGGCCCAACAGATCGGTCTGGTGACGGAGACCATCGCACCGGAGCGCTTTGCCGCCCGGGTTGACGAGGTGCTGGCCGGCCTGCTGGACAAAGGCCCGATTGCCCTGCGCCTCGGCAAGGAAGCCGTGCTCAAGGCCATGGACCTCAGCCTGGCCCAGGGCACCCGCCTGGAGGAAGACCTGTACGTCCTGCTTCAGACGACCCAGGACCGGGCCGAGGGTGTCGCGGCGTTTTTGGCAAAACGCAAGCCGGTCTTTACGGGCAACTAAAAACCCCGCACAATGCGCCAGATATTCTTGATAGGAGGGTAGTGCGATGCAACTCGGAAAAATGTACTTGTGCGGAAACTGTGGCGCCCAGATCATTGTCACCAAAGGCGGAGACGGTGCGGTGAAGTGCTGCGGCAAAGAAATGCAGAAGAAATAATTCTGCCCCGCACCGTTTTTTGGTGTTCGGCCTGTTGCCGCCAGCACCGTCCAAGGCCCAGCGCTCGGACCGAGCGGACAGGCCTTTTTTGTTGTTTACCCGGCGCGCCCAAAAATCGGCTTGCAGCAACCCGGCCCGATGGGTATCATGGCCCGCAAAAGATGGACTGCTAAGGTCCAAGACAGGCCCGTTGAGGTACGTGTTTCATGCCCGAACCCATTACGGCTGAGGAAATCAGCCAGCTCATTGTCCAGGGGATTCCTGACGCCGAGGTCAAAATCCGCGACCTGACCGGGGGCGGGGATCACTACGAAGCGCTCGTCATCTCGGCGTCGTTTCAGGGAAAAATGAAAGTCGCCCGTCACCGGATGGTGTATGGGGCGCTGCAAGACGCGATGGTGGAGCGGATTCACGCCCTGAAGCTCAGCACCCTCACCCCCCAGGAAGCGGAGGCCGAGGCGGCCAGCGTCTTGAGCATACAGCCCGGCAAAGCGTCCTGAGCCGCCGGCGCGTTTATTCACCCACCCATCACAGGAGGAAAGACACATGGCAGACGACATCCTCAGCCAGATCGATCAGCACGTCAAAGACACCCCGATCCTGATCTTTATGAAGGGCAACCCGCAGTTCCCCATGTGCGGCTTCTCGGCGGCCACGATTCAGATCTTCGATTCGCTCGGCGTGCCCTACCAGACGGTCGATGTGCTCCAGAACCCCGCCGTTCGGGAGGGAATCAAGCAATACTCGAACTGGCCGACGATTCCGCAGGTATACGTCAAGGGCGAGTTCATCGGCGGCTGCGATATCATCCAGGAGAAGCACCAGAGCGGCGAGCTTGAGCCGGTCGTGCGGGCAGCCATTGAAGACGAAGGCTAAGCCAGCGCCGAAAACACAGCTACTCCTCGCTCGCTCCGAGTCATAGCATTGCACCGACGCTCAGAGGATACAGATTCTGAGGCGACCCAGAAAGGATTCACCTCGGCAATGTGGAATCCTTTGAGCCCAAATCCTCAATTTGCCATCTGCGTGGAGAATTCCGAGTACCCCGCCTCGCTCGAACTCCACAAGCTCTACCGGGTCGTGCCCGATGAGGACGCCGGGAGAGACGGCGATGTCCGAATCAGCGACGAGAGTGGAGAGGATTATCTGTACCCGGCGGACTATTTCGTCCTGATCGAGGTGCCGTCACAGACAGCCCGAGCCCTAATCGAATCGTTCAGTCGTGCCGCTCGGGCCATCGGATGAGGAGGTTGCGGCGTGCTTCTGCATGAGATTCCTGAACTCGGCCGTTATCTGCACGTCTCAAGCTTTGTCGAAAATCATCTTTCGCCGAAACTTTCGTACTTCGGGCAAGAAGACGTCCCACTTTCTGCTGACGAGTAGCAGGAGTGTCTAGGGACACTTCGCTCACCTGAGCTACCAGGCTTTCAAATCCTTGCCGCGAGATGGAGTAAGGACAATGATTGACGTAAAAGAGGCGGTCAAAGTCGCCCATAATTATGCTCGTGAATTGTATAAAGATTATGGAGTTGGAGAGGTAGACCCGATAACCCTGGAGGAAGTCGAACTGACGGACGATGAGCGATTCTGGCTCATAACGTTGGGACTCTACCGTTCCGCGCTACCAACGACTACCAGCCCCATAGAAGTATTCGCGGGAATGATGGCAAAGCGGGAGAGAGAGTACAGAATCGTAAAGATTCATGCTGACAGCGGCAAGGTGCGATCAATGAAAATCAGAGAAACATGAGCGAGATAACAGATCAATTTCAGCGTTACAGACAAGCGGGAATACTGGTAGACACGAATATTCTACTCCTTTTCTTCATCGGTGCCTTCGATCAAAGTTTAATTCCAAGATTCAAACGCACTCGTCAATTCACCGTTGAAGACTACACGACACTGATTAGCATTCTCGGCCTTTTCGATAAAATCGTGACAACCCCACACATCCTCACAGAAGTCAGCAATCTTTCAGGACAGCTTGGAGAACCTGTAAGGAGCGAATATTTCAAGAAATTCTCTTCCGGTATCATCCTGCTCGAAGAGGAGAATGTGGCAGGTAGGGATGTGGCGCAGATGCAGGAGTTTGTGAGATTCGGTCTCACCGACAGCGGAATAATACGTGTGACCAGAGGGAGGTATCTCGTCCTGACAGACGATTTTCGACTTTCCCAATACCTGCAAGGCGCTGGTGTTGACGTAGTGAACTTTAACCATATTCGGGTTACTAACTGGTAATGTTCTCCGGTGCTTTACGGCGTGACCGCCACCCCCGACGGGATGTTCCTGACCGCAATTGTTTCGGACAGCGTATGACCGACGAGCTACGCCCCAGCTATGATCTCCGCCGGCTTCTCAAAGGAGGAGTGCGGGGCAAATATGTGGAGCGGTATCAAGAAGGCACGAACTTGGTTCTGCTCGACCCCGATGTTGCCCGGGCTTTTGCGAATGACCCGGCAGCGATTAACAAAGCCCTGCGGTTGGTGCTTCAATTGACCGAACTACCAAAAAACAGACGGCATAGGCCGGCAAAAGGCGGAGAGTGAGAGCGTCGTGACACGTTTCGCTCGCCTGAGTTATCAGACTGTATTGGAGCTGTGAGGATTATGAAACCGTTGACACGTATCACCCTTGATCCAGCGGTCATGGGCGGGAAACCATGTATTCGTGGGTTGCGTGTGACCGTAGGGACCGTGGTGGGCCTGCTCGCCGCAGGCCATTCCACCGCACAAATCCTGGATGCCTATCCGTATTTGGAGGAAGAAGACGTCCGCGAAGCGCTGGCGTATGCAGCATGGCGGGCTGAAGAATTTGAGTCTCTTATCAGCCACGGTGCGGAGCGCTCCTAAAAGCAAGCGTTTTGATCGTGGTAGACGAAAACAGCTCCAGAGCCCGCGTTCTCCCCCTAAAGCCTTAAGACTCGCCTCGGTTCTCTAGCGAAAACATCGAGCAAACCCGGAAGCAGAGCAACCATGCACCACCCTTCCAGGCTCTTCCTCTGCGCTTCGGTCCTCACCCTGCTGCTGACTGCGTCACCGGCGGCGGCTCTTATCGACTGGAGCACGACCGAACTGCACTTCCAGTATGGTCATATCGAGAATCCGTTTTCGGACCTCAACGATGACACTTTTATCCTGACCCTCCAGAATGCCCTGGGCTGGAAATATGGCGACAGCTTCTTTTTTGCCGATTTCATCGAAGACGTGGAGGGTGACGACTTCAACGACACCGATCTGTACTTCGAGTGGTATCCCAGCTTCAGCCTCGGCAAGCTGACCGGCAAGCGGCTCGGCATCGGACCGATCAAGGACTTCTCCCTGCTCTTCGGCCTCAACGTCAGCGTCGACGCCAAGGTCATCAAATATCTGCCCGGCCTGCGCGCAGCCTGGGATATCCCGGGGTTCGCCTTTCTGAATACCGAGCTGACCGCCTATATCGACGACAGTCGCGGTGTCTCACGCGGTGGGGCGCCCAAAGAGAGCGACAGCTTCCTGTTCGACATCAACTGGGCCTATCCCTTCAGTATCGGCAATCTGTCCTTCTCAATCGAGGCCACGCCGAGTACGTGCACTGCCGTACCAACGAGTTCGGCAATCATGTCAAAAGCTGGATTCTGGCCCAGCCACAGTTTCGCCTGGACCTGGGCAAAGTCTTGACCGGGGCGGCCGACCGGCTGTTTATCGGGCTGGAGTACCAGTACTGGCGCAACAAGCTCGGCACGGAAAACGACGAAAGCGTGCCGCAGTTCCTGCTGGTCTGGCGGTTCTGAACACGCGCTAGGGCGTCACCGCCACCCCCCACGGAATACTGCCGACCGCAATCGTCTTGATCAGGGTATCGGTCGTGGTGTCAATCACGGCCAGGCCGTCAGACCGGCCCATGGTGGCGTATAGTTTTTTGCCGTCCGGGGTCAGTGCCGACCACCAGCAGCGCGTTCCGCCCAAGGGAATAGTCTTGGTTACCTGGTTGGTGGTGGGATCAATCACCCGTACATCGTTGGCCCGGCCGTGCACGACGTAGACTTTTGAGCCATCCGGCAGCACCGAAATGCCGACCGGCCGCTCGCCCATGCCAATCGTCTCGGTCACGGCCAGTTTCTCGACATCAATGACCGACACGGTATGGCTGCGCTCGCTGCTCACATAGGCGGTCTTCCCATCGGGCAGGAACGCCACCCCGCGCGGGTTTTCGCCGACCTTGATCGAAGCCACGACCTCGTAGGTCTGGGTATCGACGACGGTTACGTCATGCGACGTCTCGTTCGGCACAAAGGCCAGCCGGCCGTCGGGCGAGATCACGACCGTTTCCGGCTCGATGCCGGCCTGAACGGTGGCAATCACCTCCTTGGTCGCCAGCTCAACGATCCGCATCACGCCCTCGTTCTCGTTGACCACAAACAGCCGGGTTTCGTCATTGCTGAGATCAATGCCCTCGGGATCGATGCCGACCGGGAAGGTCTCGACAACGGTGTTGGTTTCGGCGTCAATGACCGAGATGTCGTTGGAGTTGCCGTTGGCGGCGTACACTCGCTTGCCGTCGGCCGATATGACCAGCCCGCGCGGCCGGTCGCCAACCGCGACCTTGGCCACGACTTCGTCGGTCTGGGTGTCGATGACCCACACGTCATTCGACTTTTCGTGGCTGACGTAGGCAAAGGGCTGGGCGAAGGCCGAAGAAGGCAAGGCAAAAGTCAAAAGGCAAAGGGCAAAGGGCAAAAGTGAAAAAAGTGTCTCGATATACGTCGTCAGTCGTGTCATGGTCATACCTGTTCCCTTATTCATGCGCCGCCAGAGCAGGCCCGGTGGCGGCTTTGCCCTCCTGACATCGGGAGGCGGATTTCACATAGGCCAGGATTTGCCACAGCATCTCGTCGGGCAGCTGGCCCTTCCACGGCGCCATTTCGGTATTGGGAACGCCGTCGAGGAGGACCTGGAACATCTCTTTGTCGCTGTTGCCGTACTTCGACTCGCAGTCAAACAGGCTCGGCGCCTTGGCCTCGCGCTCGATGCCCGGCATGACGTGGCAGTAGCCGGTACACACCGCCTGAAACAGGGCCTCACCCTCGGCAATGGCGGCCGCATCGCCGGCAAAAGGGTTGGTGTCCTGGCCACGGGCCGGGCCGGCCGTTCCAGCCAACAGACTCAAGACACAAAGGACCAAACCGATTCTCAAACGACTCATATCCGTGCGTACTCCCTAGGGTTGTCTGTTGCTCAGCGACTGAAACATCAACTGCTGCATTTCGGCAAAGCTGTAGGTGGTGGCAAAAGGGCGGTGGGCCGGGATACCGTACTTGTCGAGCAGGCGGGTGAGGGTGCCAGATTCGGTCAGGCTGCCGAGCGCAGTGTCGATGGCGCGGCGCAGCGCGGCGTCGTTCCTGCGGGTGGCGACCGATTCGTTCCAGCGCACCACACTAGGCGGCTCAAGCCCATCGACGATCCGTAAGGACAGCTCAGGATGGGCGCGCAGATGCCAGCCCGCCTTCGGGCCCCACAGCAGGGCGGCGGCCGCCCTGCCGCTGCCCACCGCGTCGAGCGCCTCTTCGAGGGAAAAGACGGTGAAGGTCTGGATTTTCCGGGCGCTCAGCATGAAATTGGCAATCGTTTGGGCGCGCACCGCAACCGCTCCGTCGCCGACCTCGTCCAGGCTGCGGAGGCTCTTGTCGGTCGGCCCGACCAGCTCAAAGCCCGCCCCGTAGTACGGCTCCCCAACCACCAGCGTCGGCGCTTCGTCGAGCGCGTCCTGACCCGGCACGCTGAAAATCGCATCGCAGCGGCCGCGCGCCAGTCCAAAGACAGGCAGGTCGGTCTCCTCAATCTCGGTGATCCGGGTGTCGTGCTCAATCCAGACCGGCTGAAACCCACGCCCCATTGCCTCGGCAACCGCCCGGGCCGTTTCCAGGTCAAAACCGCTCTCGTCGGCCTGCCACGAGTAGGGCGGGTTGTTGGCCAGCAAACACGTTCGGAACACCCCGGCATCCTGGCTCCAGGCTGTGCCAACGCTCAGCAGGATAACCCAGCCGGCACCGACAAGTCTGGCCATCAACGCTCGCCCGCCTCCAGCCCGGTCGGTCATTCTTCACCTTCGGGCAGGGCAAACACAAACAGGGTGCTGCCTTTGGACGCCAGCGGGTTCTCGCCGACCAAAGACACGGCCAAGCCCCCGCCGCCGCTCGGAATCGCCACGTACTGACGCCCGTTGACCTTATAGGTGGCCGGCTGACCACGCACCGTAGAGCCGGTCTGAAACTTCCACAGCAGCTCCCCGCTCGTGTCGTCGAAGGCCAGCGCATAGCCCTTCTGGTCGCCGGTGAACACCAGGCCGCCGGCGGTGGCCATGGTGCCACCGACCAGGGGATAGTCGTCTTTGTAACGCCACTTCACCGCCCCGCTCGACACGTCCACCGCAGACAGATGGCCGTAGGACGACTGATCGTCAGCCTCGGTCTTGCCGGGCCCGCCGCCCCAGAAGGGAATGCCCTGAATAAAGGTTGCCGCGCCTTTGATCATCTGCCAGCAGCTCTCGACCACCGGCAGATACATATACTTGGTGATCGGGCTGTAGGCGGCGGTCCACGAGCCGTTTTTGCCGCCGACCGAGCCGGGGCAGATGAATTTCCCGGCCTCCTTGGTCGGTACGTATTCGGGGTTCACAATCGGCCGGCCCTGTTCATCAAGCCCCTTGGCCCAGTTGAGTTTTTCCACATATTGCGAGCCGTGCAGAAACTCGCCCGAGGTGCGGTCGAGGACGTACAGGTAGCCGTTGCGGTTGGGCTGGGCCAGGGCTTTGACCGTCTTGCCGCCCCGCTCCACATCGATCAGAAACAGGTCGGTATTGCCGTCATAGTCCCAGATATCGTGCGGCGTGAACTGGAAGTGCCACTTGATCGCCCCGGTTTCCGGGTCCAGGGCCAGCACCGAGTCGGTGTACAGATTATCGCCCTCGCGCACGTCGCCGTTCCAGTCCGGGGACGGGTTGCCGGTCGCCCAGAAAATCACGTCCTGCTCGGGGTCGTAGGAGCCGGTAATCCAGGTCGGCCCACCGCCGATCTTCCACGAGTCGCCGGCCCAGGTCTCAGACCCGGGTTCGCCCTCGCCTGGGGTGGTATGGCGACGCCACCGGCGCTCTCCGGTCTCCACATCATAGGCGTCCACGTAGCCCCGAATGCCGTACTCGCCGCCGGCAATACCGACGATGACCTTGTCCTTGACGATGAGGGGTGCGGCCGTGGCGCTGTAGCCTTTGCGGTAGTCGTCGATCTCAGCCTGCCAGACCAGGCCGCCGGTCTGGGCCTGGAGGGCGACCAGGCGGGCGTCCAGGGTGGCCATGAAGACCTTATCGCCGCTGATCGCCACGCCCCGGTTGCTCGGGCCGCAGCACACCCGCATATCGCCGGGCAGCGGGTGATCGTAGCGCCACAGCATCTCGCCGGTTTCGGCCTGAATCGCATACACGTGGTTAAAGGCGGCGGTCATATACATGATGCCGTCAGCCACGACCGGCGAAGCCTGGAACTGGGCCGGCACCCCGGTTTGAAACATCCATACCGCCTGGAGCTTGTTCACATTGGTGCGGTTGATGTCGGTCAGCGGGCTGAAGCGGGTGCTGTCATAGCTGCCGCCGTACATCAGCCAGGCCGAGGGGTCGGCCGTGCCTTTCAGCAGACGCTCGTGGGTGATGGGCTTGAAATCGCCGAGCTGGGACGTGCCATTTTGGGACTGCTCGGCCGACGGCAGGGCGGGTGCGGCGGACGGCGGCGGCTCGGCGGTCTCCGCTCTGCCGCCCACGGCGGTTGCCTCAAGGGGGACACCGAGCACGAGCAGGCTTCCGGCGACCAGGCTTCGTAGCAGCGTCTGTAGCCCTGCGTATTGCATAGGTTTTTCCTCCTGTGGGCGGAGCAGCCCCGACTGAATGCGGTCGAAAGGTACTGGCTTTTTCGCAGTGGGTCAAGGGGAAATCGCCCCAATCCCAGGCGCGGGCGGCCACCTCCGCCTTGCGCCTCGGGGTTGTCCTCTGTATATGGGGACAGCCCACATGCACGCAACACCCACACTCCGCCTCCGCCTGCTCGTCCTCGTCATCGCTGTGCTCGGTGTGCTGACGGCGCTCTACACCCGGGAGGTCAGCCAGGGCGTGTGGAATGGGGGCAAGGCCGCCTGGTGGGATTTTCACCTCATTGACCTGGGCCTGACCGGTTGGGGCAGGGCGCCCCGCCAGCCAATCGCCTTCAGTCACGCCCTGCACGCCGGGCAGTACGGGCTCGACTGCCTGTACTGTCACAGCGCGGCCCGCGTCTCGCCCCAGGCCGGCATTCCGTCGCTCGAGACGTGTATCGGCTGCCACAAAAGCGCCACCGACAAGCCCGAGCTACTCAAGGTCCAGGACTACTGGCAGCGCCAGGAACCCATCCCCTGGCTGCGGGTGCATACGCTGCCGCTGTTTACCCGCTTCAGCCACAAACGCCATGTCCGGGCCGGCGTGGCCTGTTACAGCTGCCACGGGCAGGTCGTCCGGATGGAACGGGTCGAGCAGGTGTCGTCGCTGAAGATGGGCTGGTGTGTGACCTGTCACGAGGCGCAGCAGGCGGACAAGGACTGCCTGGTATGCCATTATTGACCCTCACAACGGACGACGCGCATGGGAATTGATCGCCGGAACTTTCTGAAACTGCTCGGCGTCAGCTCGACCGCACCGCTGGTCAGCTGTGCGTCGGGGCCGGTCGAGACCATCATTCCATACGTCATTCAGCCCGAAGACGTTATCCCCGGGCTGGCCAGCTACTATGCCACCACCTGTCGAGAATGCCCGGCCGGCTGCGGCATGCTGATCCGCACCCGCGAGGGCCGGGCGGTCAAGGCCGAGGGCAATCCGTCCCATCCGGTCAACGCCGGCGCTCTGTGCGCCCGGGGTCAGGCCGCGCTCCAGGGCCTGTATAACCCCGACCGCATTCGCCACCCCCTGGTCCGGGACGCGGACGGCAACCTGCACGCCATCTCGTGGCCGGACGCCCAGCAGCGCCTGGTCGACAAGCTCCAGGCGCTCCAAGCCCAGGGTCGGCTGGCCGAGACGGCGTTTGTGACCGGCCCGCTCGGCGACAGCCTGGAGCGCCTGGTGGGCCAGTGGCTGGCCGGACTCGGCGCGCAGCGGCTGCACATCTATGAGCCGTTCAGCGATGAAGCCTTGGACCGGGCGAGCCAGATCTGTTTTCAGCGTCCCGCGCCCAGCTATGCCATAGACAAGGCCAGGTTTCTGCTCGGCTTTGGCGCAGACTTTCTGGAAACCTGGCGCTCGCCGGTCGCCTACGCCACGGCCTTTGGCAAAATGCATAGCGGTTCCGGCCGTTTTGTTCAGGTCGAACCGCGGCTGTCGCAAACCGGCGCCAACGCCGATACCTGGGTCAGTATTCAGGCCGGTCGCGAGGCGTTTCTGGCCCTGGGTATGGCCCGGCTCATTGTTGACGAGCAGCCCGGCGCGCTATCGGCGCCCGAAGTCCACCGGCTCAGCGCCCTGCTGGCGCCCTATTCGCCCGAGCGAACGGCCGAACTGACCGGGGTGCCGGCCTGGCGGATTCAAAGCCTGGCCCGCGACTTTGCCAGCCAGCGGCCGAGTCTGGCGCTGGGGCCTGGGGTGGCGACCCGCTCGCGCCAGGCGACGGCCAGTCAGGTGGCCGTCCTGCTGCTCAACTATGTGGCTGGCAATATCGGCCGGACCGTCCGCTTTGAAGCCGATGATGGACCGATCCGGGCTCAGCCCTCCAGCTCGCTCGACGATCTCACCGCAGCCATGGCGGATGGACACGTCCCGCTCCTGCTGCTGGCCCATGCCAACCCGGTCTTCAGCCTGCCCCGGGCCGGCGGCTTTGCCGAGGCGCTTGAGCGGGTGCCGTTCATCGTCAGCTTCTCGTCTTTTGTCGATGAAACAACCGCCCGGGCCGACCTCGTGCTGCCCGACCACAGCCCGCTGGAAAGCTGGGGCGATCACAGCCCGCAGCCCGGCGTACACAGCCTGATGCAGCCGGTCATGACCCCGGTGTTCGACACCCGGCCGATGGGCGATGTCCTGCTCTCGACCGCCGTCCAACTGTCCCAGACGAGCCCGGACCAGGCGGCACCGGAATCCGCCAATCAGGCGTCTCCCCCGAGCTTCCTTGCCTATCTCCAGAACGCGTGGCAGACCATTCACCAGCGGGCCGTACACGAGTCCGGGGCTGAGGCGGATTTTGACGCCTTCTGGCGCGCAGCCGTGCAGCGCGGGGGCTATTGGCAGGCAGCCCAAGCCGTAGCGGTCGAGCTGTCCGCAGCCGTCTTTGCCCAGACGTTTGAGGTGCCGGAACTGTCCGGTTCGCAGCAGGCCGGCCTGCCCCTCATGCTGTATCCGTCCTCGCGCTATTTTGACGGACGGGGGGCGAATAAACCCTGGCTGCAGGAACTGCCCGACCCCATGACCAAGGCGGTGTGGGACTCCTGGGTCGAACTCCATCCCCAGACCGCAGCCCGGCTCGGCATCCAGGACGGCGAGATGCTGGTCCTGCACTCCGACCACGGCACACTCGAAGCCCCGGCCTACCTCTACCCCCACATGCAACCCGACCTGCTGGCCATGCCTATCGGTCAGGGCCACACCAACTACGGGCGCTATGCCAGCGGACGCGGCGCCAACCCGATTCAGCTCCTGCCGGCCGACGCCCGCACCGAGGCCGGCGGGCTGGCCTGGTTCTCGACCCGGGTCCAGATCGCGTCGGCCGGACGCCGGGAGCCGCTCGTCACCACGGCCGGCAGCCACACCCAGCTCGGCCGCGGCATCGCCCGGTCGGTCACCCCGGCGGCGCTGGCCGAACGAGCCGCCAACCCGCCAACTCCCCACGGCCGGCACGACGATCACGACATGTACCCCGCCCTGGACTACGAACACTACCGCTGGGGCATGACGGTCGATCTGTCGGCCTGCACTGGCTGCGGGGCGTGCGTGACCGCCTGCTCCGCCGAGAACAACATCCCAACGGTCGGCAAGGCGGCGGTCGCCCGGGGCCGGGAGATGGCCTGGCTGCGGATTGAGCGCTACTTTGCCGATACCTCGCCCCAGCACTGGAACCCCGACGCCCCGCCGGTGTCGTTTGCACCCATGCTGTGTCAGCAGTGCGGCAACGCCCCGTGCGAGCCGGTGTGTCCGGTGTACGCCACCTATCACAGTCCGGAGGGCCTGAACGCCCAGATCTACAACCGGTGTGTCGGCACCCGCTACTGCTCGAACAACTGCTCGTACAAGGTACGCCGCTTCAACTGGTCGCAGGCCGAGTGGCCCGAACCCCTCCACCTCCAGCTCAACCCCGACGTGACGGTGCGGGAAGCCGGGGTGATGGAGAAGTGCACCTTCTGCGTTCAGCGGATTCAGGCTGCCAAAGACTTGGCCAAGGACGAGAACCGGCCGGTCCGGGACGGCGAGGTCACCCCGGCCTGCGCCCAGACGTGTCCGACCCGGGCGATTCGCTTCGGCAATCTCGAAGACCCCCACAGCGTCGTCTCCCGCCAGCGCCACGACCCGCGCGCCTACACCGTCCTGGACCACCTCAACACCAAACCTGCGGTGACCTACCTGGAACGAGTCGTCAAACGCGGACGCGGCTAGACGCCGGCACCCTCCCCCTGCGGCATGGACACCCCGACACTCAGCTATCGTCAGGTCAACCGCGACCTTCTCAAGCCGACGTTCGACGCCCCGGCCAGGACCTGGACGATCCTGCTGGTGTGCGATCTGGCGGTTCTGGCCTTTGGCCTGTACTGCTGGCGATACCAGATTCAGGCCGGGCTGGGGGTGACGGGCCTGAGCCACCCGGTGAACTGGGGCGTGTACATCACGAATTTTGTGTTCTGGGTCGGTATCGCCCACTCCGGGACGCTGATCTCGGCGGTCTTATTCCTGTTCCGGGCGCGCTGGCGCACGTCTATCGCCCGCAGTGCGGAGGCCATGACGATCTTTGCGGTCATGACCGCCGCCCTGTTCCCGATCATCCACCTGGGCCGGGCGTGGAACTTCTACTGGCTGCTGCCGTACCCGAACCAGCGTCAGCTGTGGGTCAACTTCCAGTCGCCGCTGGTCTGGGACGCGTTTGCCATCAGCACCTATTTCGCGGTCAGCGCCATGTTCTGGTACATCGGCCTGATGCCTGACCTGGCCGCCATCCGGGACCGGGCGCGCGGCCTGCGCCGCAGGGTCTACGGCCTGCTGTGCCTGGGCTGGCAGGGCACCAACCGGCAGTGGCTGCACTACCTCAGCGCCTACGGATTTTTCGCCGCCCTGGCCACGCCGCTCGTCGTCTCGGTCCACAGCGTGGTGTCCTGGGACTTCGCCATGGCCCTGGTGCCGGGCTGGCACAGCACGATCTTCGCCCCCTACTTTGTGGCCGGCGCGATTTTCTCGGGGCTGGCCATGGTCCTGACGCTGCTGATTCCCCTGCGGCGCATCTTCGGTCTGCACGCCTATATCACCCCCACCCATTTCGACAATCTGGGCAAGATGATCATCCTCACCTCGCTGATCCTCAGCTACTCGTATATCAGCGAGGTGTTCATCGCCTGGTACAGCGGCAATCCGTTTGAGCGCGAGATCTTCTGGTACCGGGCGTTTGGCGACTACGGCCACCTGTTCTGGCTGATGGTCTTGTGCAACTGCGTGGTGCCGATGCTGCTGTGGCTGCGCGCGATTCGGACCCATACCGTGTGGCTGTTCGGCATCTCGCTGCTGATCAACGTCGGCATGTGGCTGGAGCGCTTTGTGATTATTGTCTCGTCCCTGGCCCACGAGTTTAATCCCTCGACCTGGGGCGTGTACCAGCCGTCGTGGGTCGAGGCGGGCATCACCGCCGGCAGCTTTGCCTGGTTTTTTCTGTGGTTTCTGCTGTTCATCAAGTTTCTGCCGCTGGTCTCTCTGGCCGAGGTCAAAGAGCACCTGCCGGTGGCCGCCGAGCCACCGCCGGCCGACCCGGACGCGGCGCCGGCCACCCCCGTGCTGAGCGGACGCGGCAGCGGCGCGGTGGGTATTTTTTCCCGGCTCGACAGCCTGCTGGCGGCCGTCAGCCAGCTCCGCCAGCGCGGCTACACCCGGCTCAGCGTGGTGTCGCCGTTTCCCGTGCCCGAAATCCAGCGCGCGTTTGACGCCTCGCCCAGTCCGATCCGCTATTTCACGCTGGCCGGCGGGCTGCTGGGGGTGTGCATCGGCTTCGGCCTGCCGATCTATACGGCTCTGGACTGGCCGCTGCAAACGGGCGGCAAACCGATTCTGGGACTGCCGTCGTTTGCCATCATCGGCTTTGAGATGACCATTCTGTTCGGCGCCCTGGCGACCCTGGTCGGTCTGTTGATACACGCCCGACTGCCCGCCCGGTCGGTCGAAATCAGCCACGACCCGCGTTTTTCAGAAGACCGCTTCGGGGTGTTTGTGGCCTGTCCGGCCTCACAGCTGGAGGCGGTCAAGGACAGCCTCGCTTCGAGCGGCGCTCAGGACGTGTATGCACAAGGTGTGTGAACCCCGGCGAAAATGGGGACTGCTCGGCCTGCTGGTCGTCGCGCTGGCGGTCCTGATCGCCGAGCGCGGCCACAGCCTGCCGTGGAACACCGACATGTACGGTCAGCCCGAGCTTGCGGTCGGCACCGCCCCCAAGGCTCCACCCGCCCACAGCGTGCCAACGACTGGGGCTGAGCCGCCCCTCTCGGCGCGCATGTCGGCGCGGATCAGAGCCGGGCTGCGCCTCAGCAACCCGAATCCTGCCTCGGCCGAGTCCCTGGCCAGCGGCAAAGCCCTGTTTGAGGTCTACTGCACGGCCTGCCACGGTCCCCAGGGCCGGGGCGACGGCTCGGTCGTGGGTAAAGGCATTCCGTCCTCAGACCTCCACACCGTGCGCATCAAAGGCCAAAAGGACGGCTATATGTACGCGACGATCCGCAGTGGCGGCATCATCATGCCCAGCTACGGCCACGCCCTGTCGGTCGCTGAGCGCTGGGATATTGTGAATTACCTCCGCCACCTGCAAGACCAATGAGTAGCCTGGCCTCCCCTGCCCTGCCTCACTTACCAGCTCGGCTGGTCGGACTGTTGCGGGTGTGCGTCGGCCTCGGCGTCCTGGCCTTTGGGCTGGGCCTGTTGCTGAGCCCTCAGCGCGTCTGGCAGGCATATCTGGTCAACTGGTTGTTCTGGTCGGGCGTGTCGCTGAGCGGTGTGACCTTTGCCGCCATCCTGCATCTGGTCAAGGCCGAATGGGCCGGCCCGCTGCGCCGTCTGGCCGAGGCTACGGCCGCCTGGCTGCCGATTTCCCTTGGCCTGTTCCTTGTCCTGATGTGCGGCGCGGCCTACCTGTTCCCGTGGCTGGACGAGCCGATCAAAGCCAAACAGCCCTGGCTGAGTCTGGGCTTTATGCTGTTTCGCGATTTCTGTGCCCTGGCCGTGCTGTACACGCTGAGCCTGGTCTTTGTGTACTACGCGCTGCGTCCCCGGGCCGAGCAGCTTCCCGCCCCGACCGGCCGCTGGTCCACGACTGTCCACAACACCTTGCGCCGTGACTGGCACGACACCGCAACCGAGCAGGCTCGCAGCCAGCGAGTCCTGGGACTGCTGTCACCCGTCTTGCTCGTGCTGTATGCGGTGCTGTTCAGCCTGATCGGCTTCGATCTGGTGATGTCGCTCGATCCGCACTGGATCAGCACCCTGTTTGGCGCGTTCTTCTGCGTCGGCACTCTGTATGTCGGCCTGGCCGCCATCATGGTCGGCGCGGTGGCGGTCCACAAGCTCGGCCTCCAGGCGCTGCCCACGGCCGCCCAGTCGCACGACCTGGGCAAGCTGATTTTTGGCTTTTGCATCCTGTGGACGTATCTGTTCTGGTGCCATTATCTGCCGATCTGGTACGCCAACCTGCCGGAAGAAACCGGCTTCATCCTGCGCCGGCTGGCCCACCAGCCATGGGCGACACTCAGCGCGGTCGTGCTGGCTCTGAGCTTCCTGATCCCGTTTCCGCTCCTGCTCAGCCACAACCTCAAGCGGCGGCCAACAGCCCTGGCCGGCCTGGGATTGGTCATCGGTCTGGGCATGTGGCTGGAGCGCTATGTGCTCGTCGTGCCGTCCGTGTGGCAGCCCGCCAGCCTGCCCCTGGGCGTCCTGGAGCTGTGTCTGCTGGCCGGTTTTTTCGGCAGCTATGGCCTGGCCTTCCTGCGCTTTGTGCGGGCCTTTGTCCCGGCTGAGGAAGAGAACTCCTGAAACCGCTCCTATCCGTGGGCCGACGCGGCAAACAGCCGGGGGGTGAGCCGGACCGCAGTCGGCGCACCGGTCAACCGCCGCGCGACTGCCTTCTCTCGTCGCTCATAACAGCGTCCGTCACCGATGCTCGAGGGCTTATCCGCCTCCTACGGAAAGAGGCAATCGCTTCCCCGGCGGCTTGCGGATCGGTAAGGGGCTCGCCCCTGATGGAGAGAGGGAAAGCGGAGGCGCTTCCGACGCCCGGCCTGGGACGTGGTATCACGCCACGTTAAACTCGACTTTGTGGACCCCGGACAGGTCAGTCGTTTGTTTAGCCTGCCACAGATCATAGGTGTACTGCATCGCTAACCAACTCTCCGGCGAGCGCCCCACGGCTTTGGCTAAGCGCAGCGCCATTGTCGGGCTGATGCCGCTCTGCTGCCGAATGAGGCGCGTCAGCGTGGAAGGGCTCACCCCTAAACTCTTGGCCAGCGACCGCAGACTGAGCTGGAACGGCTCCAGGTAGGTGGCCCGGATGAACTCGCCAGGATGCGGGGGATTATGCATCGTCATGAGTGATAGTCCTCATAATCCAAAACGTGGATGTCGCCGCCTGCAAACGCAAACGTCAGGCGCCAGTTGCCGCTGACCCGAATAGCCCAGCGGCTTTTCAGCTTGCCCTTCAGGCGGTGCAGACGATAGCCGGGGATGTCCATATCGTCGATCGTTTGGGCGGTATCCAAGGCTGCGAGTTGCAAGCGCAGGCGGGGCGCATGGTGGGCCTGAATGCCAGCCCTGCTCCCCGTCTCATAGAACCGCTGTAGTCCCCGGTGACGGAACGATTGAATCACCGACCGAACATAGCGTGTTGCGCAGCACGCATCAAGCAACCGAGACCTGCTCCCGGCCGTGCCCGGCCGCTAGAGCGTTTCACGTTAGGCTGTAGCCCTGCTGTTCCGCTCTCGTCCTGCTGGCCGTGAGCCGGCCTCCCTGCTTCGACTTCGCTCCGCTCCGCCCTTCGGCGGGGCTCAGGACAGGCTCAGCACGAACGGGAGGCCGTTGGGCCTGAGCCTGTCCTGTCTCTTCTCCTATTTTTTCTCCATTTCTGTTTGTCATAGGGGAGAAAACCACGGACCTGCTGGGGCACCGTGCCCGTTGACGGCGCAATACTGCGCGCGCTAGGAATGGGTCGTGACGGAGCTGTCCCCGCCGGGGGCGGTCCATAGAGGAGCGCATCATGACGGAGTTTGAAGCCGCAAGCCTAGCCATACGGCAGGCCGCCTTGACCGTCTCCTATTGGCAGACCGGCCTCAGCGCTCTCACGCTCGCGATCTCTGCTGGCTTGATCTTGTACGGTTTTCGCCTTATGCACCTTGGAACGGAACAACGCCGCGAAGAGGCGAACCAGCATCACACGGAAACCATGCGTGCGCTGGAAATCCTGATAGAGCGGACGGCTCGGAATTAGTCACCTCGATATCTCAAGCCGTGGATCGTGCGTCACGGCCTCCCTGCGCGTCAATGAACGGGCATGTGATTGATTCTGCTGAGATTTTGGAGTAGAGGGGACTAAACCTTCACCTGACGCTGTGAATCTGTAAACCTCGGCGTACAAAGGCGCTTGTTTCATGGATATTGGACTCGGTATTGCTCTGCTGGCCGGCTTTCTGTCATTCGCCTCGCCGTGTGTCCTGCCCATTGTTCCCGGTTATCTGACCTTTATTACCGGTCTGAGCTTTGAGGAGCTGAGTGAGGGGCGGTCACGGGTCATGCTGGGCGCGATGCTCAAAAGCTTGCCGTTCGTGCTGGGGTTCTCGCTGGTGTTTATCGCCCTGGGCGCGGGCGCGTCGGCCCTGAGCGCTCTGCTGCGCGCCCATCTCGGTCTGCTCAAGGGCGTGGCCGGCATCGGCATCATGCTGCTCGGACTCCACCTGACCGGGCTGCTGCCCATCCCCGGCTTGTTGCGCGAGCGCCGTTTTTCCGGCCAGGACACGCCGCCCGGCATGGTCCGGGCGTTTGTTGCCGGGCTGCTGTTTGCCTTTGGCTGGACGCCGTGTGTGGGGCCGATCCTGGCCGCGATTCTGGCCCTGGCGGCAACGGCGGATACCCTGAGTCAAGGGGTGTTGCTGCTGGCCGTGTATTCGCTCGGTCTGGGTATCCCGTTTGTCCTGTCGGCCGTTTTTCTAAACGGTTTTTTGACCGTCTTCGGTGGGCTGAAAGGCCATCTGCGGCGGCTTGAGGTTACCAGCGGCGTATTGCTGATGGTGGTCGGTATCCTGGTCTTCAGCGACAGGATGGCGTGGATTTCCTCGCGGCTGACCTTCCTCAACCCTGAAGAACTGCTGGTTGCCGAGACGTCCGAGCCGGCCGCCTCGGCGGCGCTCACGCCGACGGATGAGCATTACGGCAGCTACAATTTCACCCTGACCACCATTGATCGTGAGCAGGTCAGCCTGGCCGACTACCACGGCAAGGTCGTCCTGGTCAACTTCTGGGCGACCTGGTGCGGTCCGTGTGTGGTCGAGACGCCGGCTCTGGTGCGCATGTACAACAAGTATAAGAACCAGGGCTTTGCGGTCATTGGCGTGGCCCTCCAGAGCGAAGAGGACGGGGTGCGGGAGTTTGCCGACAGATATCACATTCCGTACGCCGTCGGGCGGGATACCGAGCAGGCCATCGGTATGCGCTACCAGGTCTTTGCCCTGCCCACCAGCTTTTTGTTCGCGCCCGACGGCACGATCAAGCGGGCGTTTACCGGCTTTATCGCCGAAGAGGTCCTCGAAGCCGAGCTGAAAAACATGCTGCCGGTCCGGCCATCCCAGCGTATTGCCCGTCAACCCTAGAGAGAGTGGGGGAAGAGCCATGATCCAGGGGATTTTTCACATCAATATCAACGTGACCGACTTTGAGCGCTCGCTCGAATTTTACCAGATGCTGGGCTTCAAAGTCGTGGCCGACCTGGGCGAAGGCGGAAGCCAGGCTCTGAATGCGGGGCTGCGGATTCCGGACGGACGGGGCAGGGCGGCTCTGCTGATGCTGGGCGAGGACCCGCACGCCACGCGCATCGACCTGATCGAGTGGAAGAACCCCAAGACTGCCGGCCAGGCCTACCCGCACCTCTACCACGTGGGCATGGCCCGCCTGGCGTTGAAGACCAAAAACCTGCCCCAGGTCTACGAAGACCTCAAGGCCAGAGGCGTCGAGTTTTTCTCAGAGCCCCAAGAACTCCACTTTCCCAATCAGGGCCGGGCCAGTTTTGTGTGTTTCACCGACCCGGACGGCACCATCCTTGAGCTGATTGATTTCTAGCCTATGCCGACAGCCACGGCCAAGACCAAACGGATCTACAGGGTCATCTTCTCGAATCACGGCCAAGTCCACGAAGTCTACGCCAAGAGCGTCAGCCAGGGCAGCCTGTTTGGCTGTGTTGAGGTTGAAGGGCTGCTCTTTGGCGAAAAGACCAGCCTGGTCGTCGATCCCTCTGGCTAGAATCCTCTCCACGCCTTACCCCTCCTGCCGATAGAGAGAACGCGCGTCATGAGTTGGCAAAAAGAAGTGGACAGCATAGAACTCCGCCGCCGACTGGCCCTCGAACACGGCGGTCCGGAAGCGGTCAAGCAGCAGCACGCCAAGGGACGGCTGACCATCCGCGAGCGCTGTACCGGGCTGCTCGACGAGGGCTCGTTTCGTGAGCAGGGGCGCATTGCGGGCTATTCGGAAACGGATGAGAACGGCGAGTTGCGGATCTTCTCGCCGGCCAACTATGTGTTGGGCTTCGGCAAGATTGACGGTCGGCCGTGCGTGGTCGGCGGCGAAGACTTTACCCTGCGGGGCGGCTCACCCACGCCGGCCGGCCTGCGCAAGAGCGTCTTTATTGAAGAGTTGGCCGCCCAGTACCGCATCCCGCTGATCCGTTTTCTGGAGGGTGGCGGGGGCAGTGTGCCGC
This sequence comes from Deltaproteobacteria bacterium, assembly GCA_012271025.1. The sequence goes on from JAAXHF010000541.1 coordinate 22,380, forward strand.
GCGGCAAAGGCCAGGGCGGTGGCGACGGTGGCAGCGCGGCCAACGCGCCGCACCGTTTCATGTCGGTCATGCAGGCCATGAGCATGGTCCCGGTCGTGTCGGCTGCGGTCGGGGCGGTGGCCGGCTTGCCCGCAGCCAGACTCGTGGCCTCGCACTTTTCGGTCATGACCAAAGCGACCGCCCAGGTCATGATTGCCGGCCCGGCGATTGTCGAACGGGCGTTTGGCCGCCTGTACACCAAAGAAGAGCTGGGCGGACCCCAGGTCCACCTCAGCAGTGGGGTGGTCGATAATGTGGCCGATGACGAACACGGGGTGTTGGACCTGATCCGGCGCTTCCTCAGCTATCTGCCGAGCAACATCTGGGAGACCCCGCCGCTGACGGCGTGCGACGACGACCCCAAGCGGCAGGACGAAGCGCTGCTGTCGATCATTCCCCACAACCGGCGCCGGGCGTATGCCATCCGCCGGATTATTGAGGCGGTTGTTGACCGCGGCTCTTTTTTCGAGTTGGCGCCGCTGTACGGACAGTCACAGGTCACCGGGCTGGCCCGGCTCAATGGCCATCCGGTCGGAATCATGGCCAACGATCCGATGTGGTTTGCCGGAGCCATGACTGCGGACGGCGCCCAGAAAGTGCGCCGTTTTGTCGACCTGTGCGATACCTTTCATCTGCCGGTGGTGAGTCTGGTTGATGAACCGGGTTTCATGATCGGTCCCGAGGCCGAACAGGCGGCCACGATTCGTCACGGCACGGCCACTCTGTTTGCCATCATGCAGTCGAGCGTGCCCTGGATTTCGGTCATCGTGCGCAAAATGTACGGGGTGGCCGGTGCCGCCCACTTTGCCTCGGGCAGCACGGTCCTGGCCTGGCCGTCGGCCGAGTCCGGCGCCCTGCCGATTGAGGGCGGCGTGGCGGTGGCGTTTCGGCGTGAGATTGCCGCCGCGCCCGACCCGGATGCCAAACGGCGCGAGATCGAAGAGCGCATCGCGGCCCAGCGCAACCCCTACTCCCGAGCCGAGAATTTCAGCGTCCACGATCTCATTGATCCCCGCCACACGCGTCCGGCCC
>JAAXHF010000264.1 GCA_012271025.1 Deltaproteobacteria bacterium
GCGCGATTGAGACCTTTGCTCAATAGACTGCGGGGCACCCACGGGGGGTGCCCCTACTCGTCCGGCACCTGCCAGGTCTCTCCGACCGCCATGATCTTGATCGGGTCGAGCGAGGCCCCGGCCGCCCGGACCACCCGGCGTAGCTCGCGCGGGGCTTCGTCATACGGCTCGTCGGTCAGATCGAAGGTGCCCCAGTGGCACGGCACCATCCAGCGGGCTCCCAAATCCTGAAACGCCTGAAAGGATTCGGCCGGGTTCATGTGTGAGTAGCGCATGAACCAGCGCGGCTCATAGGCGCCAATCGGCAGTATCGCCACATCAATCGGACCGTAGCGCCGGGCAATTTCGCCAAAGCCGTGAAAATAGCCCGTGTCCCCGGCAAAAAAGTAGCGGCGTTCGTCCGAGACAACGACCCAGGCGCACCACAGGGTCGAGTTCTCGGCCTGACCGATACGCCGCGACCAGTGCTGGGAGGGCACACAGCTGATTGTCCAGCGCCCGTGCTCGACCGTCTGCCACCAGTCCAGCTCGACCACATTCGGACGACCGCGGTCACGAAACCACTCGGCCAGGCCCATCGGCACAAACCACCGGATCGAGGGCGGCAGGGTGTCAACCGTGTAGGCGTCGAGGTGGTCGTAGTGGTTGTGGGAGATCAGGGCAAAGGCGTCGGCCGGAACGGCGCTGATCGGGATGCCGGGCGGATGGTGACGCTTGGGCAAGAGCGCCCGCTGGCCAAAATGCGGGTCGGTCAGAAAGACATCGGTCCGGTCGTGGATGGCAAAGGTGGAGTGTCCGACCCAGGTCAGGGCGGCCGTCTTTTGCGGCACGGCCAGGGAACTGCCGTCGTTCTCGACCCGAGGCACCTCGGGTGGATCGCGCCACTCGCCGGTGTAGGCGTTACGCGATACCGCCCAGCGCAGCATGTCGCCAACAGACACGTTCCGGCGCCGCCAGGGCGTAAACCAGGCGCCGGGCTCGCCGTGGTAGGCGTACAGGGAGGCGGGGTCGCTTGGCGGCTCAGGCGTGCGGTCGGGCGGGACGGCACAGGCGGCGCACAGCGCCAGCAGCACCACCCCGAGCCAGCCCAGGGACCTGGCCGCCGTCTCAGGTCCGATACAAACCGGCCACAAACTCGGCATACCCGTTGTACGGCAGGGTTGGTCTGCGCTCACCGGTGCCGATCACCCGCTCAGAAGCCTGTGACCAGCGGGGGTGGGGAACCGTTGGATCGACATTGGCCGTAAAATCGTACTCCCAAGGAATGAGGGAAGACCAGAACGTGCCGGGCTGCTGGTCGGTGAACTCGATGCGGACAATCGACTTGATACTCTTGTAGCCATACTTCCAGGGCACGACCAGGCGAATCGGGGCGCCGTGCTGCTTGGTCAACTCGTGACCGTAAATGCCGGTCACAAACAGCGACAGCTCGTTGGTCGCCTCGGCCAGGCTCAAACCCTCAAAATACGGCCAGGGGTAGCTCGTATCCCGCATCCCCGGTGCCTGGTCGGCGTTGTTGAAGGTCAGCATGCGCATGAATTTCGCCGAGGACAGGGGTTCGACCAGATCGATGAATGCCTTGATCGGAAAACCGGTCCAGGGAACGGCCATGGACCAGGCTTCGACACACCGGAGGCGGTACAGCCGCTCTTCGAGCGGCATGCGACGCACCAGCTCGTCAATATCCAGGGTCTGGGGTTTGTTGACCAGGCCCGCCACCTCGATCTGCCACGGTCGGGTTCGGAAATTGGACACCAGGCGGGCGACGTGTTCTTTGCGGGGCGAGAACTCGTAGAAATTATTATACGTGGCGGCCACCCGCTCGCGGGTCAGCGGCCGGTCCAGCGTATAGCGCTCGGTGCGTGGGGCCGGGTACAGATCGGTAGTCGGGCTGGGCTCGGGCAGGCCCCGAAACGCCGCACCCAACTCGTCAGCCGGCCGGCTTTCGGCCGGGCTGTCACAGCCCACACCCAGGACGCTCAGGCTGGTCAGCCCCAGGGCTTGGAGAAACCGGCGGCGGTTCCAATACACCGCTTCCGGAGTGGCCAGACGTTGCGGCATCTCCCAGCCGCGCGGAGAACGAATCAGCATGGTCGTGTTCCTCCTGTCCTCCATTCAAATGGATGGATGCCAAAAGTCAACCGACCGTCGTGCCAATAAACTTGCCGCTGCGGTCCAGGTTTAGTAGGAAGAGGCGACACCAGGAAAAACAGGGAGGCTTTATGACACATGCCATCCAGCTGCTCTCCGGCGTGACCGTGCTCGACTTCACCCAGTACCTGGCCGGCCCCTCATCCACCCGGCTACTGGCCGACTTGGGGGCCGAGGTGGTCAAAATCGAACGTGCGCCCGACGGTGACCTGGGGCGCAAGATTCACCTGGTCGAGCACGGCCAGAGCGCGCTGTTCCTGGCCGCCTGCGCGGGCAAAAAAAGTCTGTGTGTCGATTTCAAGAAGCCCAAGGCGCTCGAAATTGTGCGCGAGCTGGTTCGCCGGGTGGACGTGGTGGTGGAAAACTACAGCCCCGGGGTGATGGCAAAATACGGCCTGGACTACGACTCGCTCAAAACCCTGAACCCGCGTCTGATCATGTGTTCGGTCTCGGGCTACGGTCAGGACGGTCCGTATGCGCGGCACACCAGCTTCGATATCATTGCTCAGGCGCAGAGCGGGGTGATGGCCATGACGGGCGAGCCCGACGGCCCGCCGACCTATGTCGGCAATTACTTCGGGGACCCCAACGCCGGGATTCACGGCGCTCTGGGGATTTGTGCGGCCCTGTTCCACCGCGCCATGAGCGGGGAAGGCCAGTATATTGACATCTCGCAACTCGAATCCCTGGTCTATCTCGACTACATCAACTTCCCGCTCTTTCAGATGAGTCAGGGCGCCATTCGGCCCCACCGGTTTGGCGGCGATTTTTTCAACATCTGTCCCTACGGCGTCTACAAGGCCACACGCGGCTATATCGTCTTTGCCGTTGCCGAGCACCAATGGCCGCCGCTGGTCGAGGCCATGGGCAAACCTGAGCTGGCGACCGACCCGCGCTACGCCACTCAAATCGAACGCTGCAAGCGCCGACCCGAGGTGCGCAAACATATTGAGGATTGGCTGCAAAGCTTTGAGGATGATGACACCCCGCTGAAAATCCTGGAGGAGGCCCGGATTCCCTCCGCTCCAATCCTCGACATCCCGGCCACCGTCGCCCACCCCCAACTCCAGACCCGGGACTTTTTTCAGGACGTGCCCCACCCGCTGTTGGGGTCGACCCCGATTGCCAAATCACCCTTCCACCTGTCCAGCGCCCAGGTCGCGATTCCCTTCCGGGCCGCCTTTCTGGGCGAGCACAACGAGGAACTCCTCCACCACTACCTGGATTACACCGACGAACAGATTGCCGAGCTGTACCGGGACGGAGCGATCATTCAAGAAGACCGGGTCAGGGAGTTGCGGGAGACGGGCGAGCTGTAGGGACGCAGACACGCGGACAGGGGTCGAAAGCGCAATGACAGCCGTAGCGTAGCCTAAAGACGGCCAAGCACGCAATGCGCATGACAGGGAGGGACATATGGAATCATGATTGTCCTCCGCTGCACGAACACGGAGAGGTGTAAGGCTGAGAAGGAGAGGAGCATGTTGTTGGTATATTTCGTGATTTCTTTTGTGGGGATTATGGTTGGCATAGTCCTGCCGTTTTGCGTGGCGATGGTGTGGTTTGGGGGAGAGACCTATGATCTCGGCGATATAGGCGACATAGCAATGGGCGTCGCAATTATCTCATGGGTTTTGGGTTTCTGGGCTTGGGTGAAGAATTTTTCGGGAGAGGACAACTGAGAAAGGAGGATGTGAGCCTCATCGGAAAGAGGATACGATGGCACAGTACCAACATCTCGGCGTTACAAGATCGATTCTGAGAGGATGGCACGATCCAACGAAAAAAGGTGAAGGCTACGTCTGCTTTGACACGGAGCCGCCGTATCAGTGGAAATGGAAAGACGCTGATGAGTTGTTCAGCGCACCTGACTTGTTCCATACCGAAGCAGAAAAGGCGACCGCAAAAGGCCCCGATAACGACATCGGGCGGATACGGAAAAAGATAATCAAGGACGCACGGAACAATCGTTTCTATCCTCTGACCAAGAAAGATAGGCGGAGCCTAGCACGCTTTATTCTGTTGTGTTCCATGCGCTCCAACGTGCAAGACTCTCTCGCTGACCTCGACGGCGATGCGCGAGCGTATACAAATCTGCGGATGCTGCGCGAGACGGTACCAGCATTCGCTGCGATAACAATGCCGGCCTCGGAGTGGCAGGACCTGATTCTGTCAGCAGAGGATACGTTCAGGGAAGTGTTGATTCCCGCGTGGAGTTCCGCGCTGATCGCAGCGCTCTCCCGTCATCCCGAACAATTCCAAAGCGAACTCAAGCGTCACCATATTCCCGACTTGGTACGAATTCTGACGAACGACAAAATACACATCAATATATTTAGAATCCCTCCCAAATCCGAACGTCGATTCTTTTTAGGCCGTGAATGTTGGTCAGCGGTGTCAGCATCGGGACATGCAGACACACAGAAGCTTGTTTCTGTGTCGGACCCAGACGTTGACTTTCTCCTGTTCCTAGACCCTGCCACGGCTGTCCGGTTTTCGGCGCAGAAGAATTTTGGCACCGGCAATGTCGTGACGCTTTCTGATTGGGCGGTAGATCAATGGAATCGAATCGTTTTTCAGAAGAACGACCTAGTCGTTTTCGGCGGAAGCACTGAGCCCGTTAGGGAAAAGTACTGGAAAATCTGGGAAGCGGAGAAGAAGCTCCAGGGAAAACGGTAGGGGGTCGCGATGGCAAACGAGCCGCACATTTTGACTTCGTTGATATAGGTTTTCCGCGCGCGCAGAGATAGACCGGCGTCCACAGAGAGCCGAACACGCCCTGACGACGAGTATCCTTCCTGGAAAAAGCTAGGCCACTCTCAGGAATAGCCCAATGTCTTTCACCGTCGATGATTTTCAAGACCTGGAGCGGCTTTTAGAAACTCTCAAGAGTGATATCGCAACACTAAAAGATTTTGCTCTGGAAGATCGGTACCTGATGAAGGGCCAATGGTTCGGACGCCTGCTGCGTCGGGCGCACGTACTCTCGTCGGATGAAATCACGGTGCTCATAGACGATGCGACGGACGGCGGCGTACTTACCCAAGCCCAGGCCGATGAAATCCTGCTGGCCGATGTGATTGTCCGTGGCAAACGCCGTGAGGATAATGCCACAGTCTATTTGGTCGTCGAAGTCTCGTGGGGTGTTGGCGTCCACGATGTCGAGCGGGCGGCCAGCCGAGCCAGACTCCTGTCCCGGATCGGGACGCCGGCTATCCCCGTGGTCGCGGGAGAATGGATATCTGCCGACGCGCGGGAGCTGGCCGAGCAGGAAAACGCCTGGCAGTTGACCGACGGACATCCGGTCAGCCCGCCGTCCATACCATCCTGACGCGTCGTGCCGGCTCCGCGCTGACTGGACGGTTCCCGCAACTGATATCCACAAAGCTCAGGATTCCAGGCTGGCGTCCTGCCCGACCTGCTCTAGGCGCATCAGCACCTCCTGGGGATTGATGCGCCGCTTGAAGAAAAACACGCTGCCCGGCACGTCTTTGAAGTCTTCCTCGCCGACGTTGAGATCGGCCGAGACCGCCACCACCATATCGGTGCGGCCCGAGCGTTTGAGCTTCATCAGCTTGCGTTTCAGATAGTCGGGCCGCCAGAAGCCGACGATCTCCAGCAACGCGGTGCGGCCGTCGGCGTGGCGGAAGGCAAAGTCGGGGATAAACACCGTGTCCTTGAGGTTGATGATGGCCACCTCGCGCTCAATCTCCCAGCCGCTCTCAATCTCGCCGAACCGCTCGGCAAACGTCCGCTCCAGCAGCGAGTCATACACCGTGCTGTCGCGGTAGTGGGAGTGCAGCCCGGCGCTTTCGTCGAGCGGGAAAAAACGCCGCTCGCCGTCCGCAGCCACGATCTCGGCCTCCATCTTCCAGCGCGTGCACAACAGCAGGGCGGGCAGAAAGACCGCCAGCTTCAGACCGTACTTCTGGGACAGGCGAAACAGGCTGACCGGGCCGTCAAGCACGATCTCATAGCCGCTGTCCAGGTCGCCCTGAATGGTGTGCATCAGCTGGTAGAACTTCACAAACTTGAATAGCTGCTTGTAGCGGCTGGGAATGTTGCGAAGGACCGACAGCTTCATCCGAATGCAGCGGTACAGCAGGGCCTGGGCCAGGGCGACATTATAGCGCTCCAGCAGCCACTCGGGCTGGGGCGAGTCGAAGCGGGTCAGGATGTGGTTGTCGGGCAGGTCGGCGTACACCGCCCAGGCCAGCTGCTCCACATCGGTTTTGTACTCGCTGGCCACCTCGGCCAGAATGTCGTTCCTGGACACGGGGTGAATCATATCCGGCTGGAGCACGACCGGATGGTTCTCCCGGGCCAGGCCAAACACCCGCTCGCGGACCTCGACCGGGGGGGCAACGCTGCGCTCGCTGAACTCGCAGCGGTCGTCCCGCAGCAGCTTGGCTAGGCCGCGCTGAATCCGATAGTCGGTGCTGTCCTGGGCGTACTGGTTGAGGGCGTCGCTCAGCTCGCGCCGGGTCTTGCCCTGGTGGTCGCTGAAAATGGCGATCAGCTGTTCAGCCAGCCCTTGAGCTCGGGGCGCCTCGGTCTTGATGTAGCGCGGATAGATGTAGGGCCCGTGGTTGCGCGTTTGGAGGAGGTCGGAGGTCAGCATCGTCGGTGTGGAAGCACAAGTCTGCGATTTTTTTCAGGCTGGGGCAAGACCCGAGCCGCAGCTTGATCTCTCCCCCCCTTTGGGTTAGACATCGGGCTCACGCGCAGGAGGAGCCATGGCAGACTATCACACCTTGCTGTTTGAAAAGCGCGACGGCATCGGCTATCTGACCCTCAACCGGCCCAGTAAACTGAACGCGCTGAGCCCGGAGTTGATGGCCGAGTTGGGACAGGCGCTGGACACGATTGAGGACGATCCGGAGGTCAAGGTCGTGATCCTGACCGGGGCCGGACGCGCCTTCTCGGCCGGCTTCGACATTGGCAGACCGGAAGGCGAACCCGAGCTGTACGAGCGCCCGGCCGACGACTGGCGCTCGGCCCTCAAAAAGAACATCACCATCTTTCTGAAAATCTGGCACTCGGCCAAGCCGTATATTGCCGCCATCAACGGCTACGCGCTGGCCGGGGCGTGTGAACTGGCCCAGCTGTGCGATATCAAAATCGCCTCTGAACAGGCCACGCTGGGCGAGCCGGAGATTCGCTTTGGGACGGGTCCGCCGGTCCTGGTCACACCCTTCAGCGTCGGCCTGGCCAAGGCCAAAGAGTTGCTGCTGACCGGCCAGACCCTGTCGGCCCAGGAGGCTGAACGGCTGGGCATGATTAACAAGGTGGTGGCCCACGACCGGCTCATCCCCGAGTGCGAGAAGATGGCCCGGACGATGATCAACATTGCCCAGGTCGGGGTCAAGTATAATAAGATCGCCATCAACCGCGCCTTTGAGAATATGGGCTTTCTGAACAGCATTGAGCAGAACCTCGACCTGGTGACCCTGTTCGATACGACCCGAACCGAAGAGCAGGAAACCTTTAGTCGAATCCGTAGGGAAAAGGGCCTGCGGGCCGCGCTCGACTGGCGGGACGCGCGCTTTAAGGACGACGAAGAGAGTGGCGAGTGAAGAGTGGCGAGCAGGACACAGAACACTCTCCACTGGCCACTCGCCACTCTCTTCATTGCATCGCTCAATGCTCCGCTCCCCCCCCGTCCGCCTGCTGAGCAAGGTGGCTGCTCCTGACCCCCCTCTCAGGAAGAGAGGATCACCCACCCCGGTGGTGAACGCGAGCGCTGGTCCCTTCTTGATACGACGGCTCATGGCGTTCGCGTGTGGTGTGGTGTGGCTGTGCGCCGCCACCGCTCAGGCTCAGACGCCCCAGCTGATCGCCGTGCCAACAACCGAGCTGATTGCGATTGACGGCGTCTTGGACGAGGCCGCCTGGCAGACCGCCCAGACTATCGACACCCTGCGTCAACGCGAGCCGGACGAGGGCGCGCCCGCCTCCGAACGCACCCAGGTCCGCGTCCTGTATTCGTCCACCCGGCTGTACGTCGGCATTACCTGCTTTGACTCCAACCCCGAGGCGATTGTGGTCTCGCGCTTTGACCGCGACGCCAAGCTTGACGCCGACGACCGGGTGAGTCTGCTGTTCGACACCTTTCACGACCGCCGCAACGCCTTCATCTTCCAGGTCAACGCCGTCGGTGCCCGCTTTGATCAGATTATCTCCGACGAGGGCCAGGATCTGAACCCGGACTGGAACGGCATCTGGTATGCCAGGACGCGGGTGACTCCGCAGGGCTGGACGGCGGAGGTGGCGATTCCCTTTCAGACGCTGAGCTTCGCGCCCGGTCAGACCGTATGGGGGTTCAACGTCCAGCGGATGATCAAGCGCAACAACGAGGAAGCGGTGTGGGCGGGGTATCGACAGAATCTGGACTTTTTTCGGGTCTCGGAGGCCGGCATGTTGACCGGCCTGGCCAATATCAACCAAGGGCTGGGGCTGGACGTGTCGCCGTTCTTTTCGGCTATTCCCAGACGCGGGGCGACCAACTTCCAGCCGGGGCTGAACGCCTTCTATAAGCTCACCCCGGGGCTGACCCTGAGCGTCACCCTGAACACCGATTTCGGGGAGACCGTGGTCGATGATTCGCAGGTCAACCTGACTCGTTTTTCGCTCTTTTTTCCTGAGAAACGCCAGTTCTTTTTGGAGGACGCCGGCAATTTTGCGGTGGACGATCTGACCAGCACCTCCTCGCGTCGTCCCCTGCTCATTCCCTTTTTCAGCCGGCGGATCGGCCTCGACGCGGACGGCAAGGCCACCGATCTGCTGGGCGGCGTCAAGCTGAGCGGCCGAACCGGCCCCTATCGGCTGGGCATCATGAGCGTTCAAGCCCAACAGCGCGAGCCCGTCCCGGGTGAGAACTTCAGCGTCATCCGGGTGAAACGCGACCTGTTCACCAAATCCTCAGTCGGCTTTATTGCCACCCGCCGCACGCCCGAACGCGGGCCGGCCAGCGGCTTGGCCGGGGGGGACTTCCGCTACAGCACCTCGGAGCTGGGGGGGAATAAAAATCTGTCGTGGTCGGCCTTCTTTCTGAAGAGTTTCATTCCGGGGGCGACCAGAGACATGGCCTGGGGTACGACCCTCAATATGCCCAACGACACCTGGGAGGTCTCGACCTCGTATCAGGAGATACAGGAAGATTTTGACGCCACCATGGGCTTTGTCCGGCGTTACGGCTTCCGTCGCTTCCGCTGGTTTGTACGCGCCGCGCCGCGCCCGAGGCGCTGGGCCACCCGCCAGGTCTCGTGCGGCTCGGGCGGCAGCTATTACGCCGACCCGCAGACCAACGGGCTGCTGAGCCGCTTTGTCGGCTTCCCCTGCTGGTGGCGTTTCGACAGCGGAGACGAACTCCGAGCCTTTACTTTTCATGCCTTCGAGCGCCTGGTCGAGGATTTCGAGATCAGCGACGGGGTGGCGATCCCGCCGGGCAGCTATCGCTACCGCCGTTACCGGACCGAATTCCAGAGCGCCGACAAGCGCCCGGTCGTGCTCTACCTGCGTTACGAGTGGGGCAGGTTCTACAGCGGCAAGAAGGACGACTGGACCGGACGGGTGGAGTTTCGGCCCGGGCCGTATGTCTTCCTGAGCAGCGAGTACCAGCAAAACGATGTGCGCCTGGCCGAGGGCAACTTTGTCGTCCGGTTGATCCGAACCCAGCTCAGCCTGGCGCTCAACCCCGACCTGTCGTGGTTCAGCCTGGTGCAGTATGACACGGTCTCGGATATGCTCAGCCTGAACAGCCAGCTGCGCTGGATCATCGAGCCCGGCAATGACTTTTTTATCGTCTACAACCACAACTGGTACGCCCAGACGGACCGTTTCGGGTCGGCCCTGCGCGAGGGCCGGATCAAGGTCCGCTATACCTACCGCTTCTGAGCGACGGTCGCCGGGGGCGGGAGACGCCCGTTCCGGAGCGAAGCCTGATCCCTTCTCGATACGGTGGATAGCATCTTTCACTTTTTGCGTGGCCTGCCTGTGCGCCGCCCCCGCTCAGGCTCAGACGCCCCAGCTGATCGCCGTGCCAACGACCGAACTGATTACGGTGGACGGCGTCTTGGACGAAGCCGCCTGGCAGACCGCCCAGACCATCGACACTCTGCGGCAACGCGAACCCGACGAGGGTGCGCCCGCCTCCGAACGCACCCAGGTGCGCGTCCTGTACTCGCCCACCCGGTTGTACGTCGGCATTACCTGCTTTGACTCCAACCCCGAGGCGATTGTGGTCTCGCGCTTTGACCGTGATGCCAAACTCGACGCCGACGACCGGGTGAGCCTGCTGTTCGACACCTTTCACGACCGCCGCAACGCCTTCATCTTTCAGATCAACGCCGTGGGCGCCCGCTTTGACCAGATCATCTCCGACGAGGGCCAGGACCGGAATCCCGACTGGAACGGCATCTGGTACGCCAGGACCCGGATGACCCCGCAGGGCTGGACGGCGGAAGTCGCGATTCCCTTTCAGACGCTCAGCTTCGCACCCGGCCAGACCGTCTGGGGGTTCAACGTCCAACGGATGCTCAAGCGCAACAACGAGGAAGCGGTGTGGGCCGGCTATCGGCAGAATCTGAACTTTTTCCGGGTCTCGGAGGCCGGCATGTTGACCGGCCTGGTCGGCCTGTCGCAGGGACTGGGAATCGACCTTGTTCCCTCCTGGTCACTGATACCCAGACGGGGGGCGACCAACTTCCAGCCGTCCCTGGACGTGTTTTACAAGCTCACGCCGAGCTTGACCCTCAGCATGAGCCTGAACACCGACTTCGGCGAAACCGAGGTGGACGACGCCCAGGTCAATCTGACCCGTTTTTCGCTCTTTTTTCCTGAGAAGCGCCAGTTCTTTTTGGAAGACGCCGGCAACTTTGCGGTTGACGGGCTGACCCCGACATCCGGCCCGCTGGTCATCATTCCGTTTTTCAGCCGACGGATCGGGATTTCCGACGACGGAAAAACCGTCGATGTGCTCAGCGGCGGAAAGCTCAGCGGCCGGACCGGGCCGTATCGGATCGGCCTGATGAGCGTGCAGACCCAGAACCGGGGCCGCGTGCCCGGCGAGAACTTCAGCATCGTTCGGGTCAAGCGCAATATCCTGACCAAATCCTCAGTCGGCTTCATTGCCACCCGCCGGACTCCAGAACGCGGACCGGCGACCGGCTTGGCCGGGACTGACTTCCGCTACAGCACCTCGGAGCTAGGGGGCGATAAGAACCTGGAGTTATCGTCCTTTGTCTTGCGCAGCTTTGTACCGGGCACGACCAAGAATCTGGCCTGGGGCAGCCAGCTCAGCCTGCCCAACGATACGTGGCGGATCTTCGGCACCTACCGTGAGGTGCAACAAGAGTTTGAGGCGACCATGGGCTTTGTGCCGCGGACCGGTATCCGGCGTTTTGGCTGGTTTCTCCAGTACGCCCCACGTCCCGATCTGTGGCAGACCCGTCAGGTGAGCTGCGCCTTTGACGGCAACTATTTTGCCGATCCCGATATCGGAACGCTGCTGACCCGGAATGTCAACTTTCCGTGCGAGTGGCGGTTTGAGAGCGGGGATGTCGTCCGCTTTCGCACAATCCAGACCTTTGAGCGCCTGCATGAGGAGTTTCGCATCAGTGAGGGGGTGACGATCCCGCCGGGCGACTATGTATTCCGTCGCCAGCGGATCGAGTTTGACAGCGCGGATAAGCGCAAGCTGGGGGTCTTTGTCCGCTACGACTGGGGACATTTTTTCAGCGGGCGCCGGGACGACTGGATCGGCCGGCTGGCTTTCCGGCCCGGTCCGGCCGTTTTTTTCAGCGGCGAGTATCAGCAGAACGATGTCCGCCTGCCGTGGGGCAGCTTTGTGGTGCGCCTGGTCCGGGCGCGGCTCAACCTGGCGCTCAACCCGGATGTGTCGTGGTTCGCCTTTGGTCAGTACGACACGGTGTCGGACACCCTGGGGCTGCATACCCAGCTGCGCTGGATCATCGAGCCCGGCAACGAGCTGTTCGTGGTGTATAACCACAACTGGCTCATCCGTGACGACGCAATACGCTCGACCGTGCGCGAAGGCCGGATCAAGGCTGGCTATACGTATCGCTTCTAGGGACGGGAGGGCTTACAACAGCGCCTCCAAACGCCGCACGATGTCGGCCGGCAGGGGCGGCAGGTCGCCGACCGCCGCGTTTTCAGCCACCCGCTCCAGGCGCGAGGTCGCCGGCAGCAGGCTTGACACGTGCGGGTTGGCTGCGGCGTAGGCCAGCAAGGCCTGGCCAGCGGTGCGGATGCCGTAGGCTTCGAGGAAGGACATATCGTTCCGGCCCACGACTCTGAGCAGCCGTGAGCGGTCAAAGATCGGACACAGCGGGGTCATGACCAGCACCCCGATGTTCAGCTCGGCGGCCAGGGGCAGGATTTCCCGTTCGGCCTCGCGGTCGCCCAGGTTATAGGGAATCTGGATCGTATCGAACACGCCGGTTCGCATGGCCCGCATCATCTCGGGAAACATGCCGGTCCGGTAATCGGTGATGCCGAGCCAGCGGAGTGTTCCTTTGGCTTTGTAGTCTTCCAGAACAGGCGTCACCTGTTGCCAGCCGGCCATATTGTGAATCTGCATCAGGTCGATGACATCGGTTTGCAGTTTGCGAAACGACTGCTCAATCTGGCGGCGGGCCGAGGCTGCGTCTGACTGCAAAACCTTGGTGGCGATCAGCACGCCCTCACGGCGACCGCGCAAGACCGTGCCCAGGACTTCTTCGGCCTGCCCATACATCGGCGCCGTATCGAACAGGTTCACCCCGCAGCGCAGCGCCTCGGTCACCAGCTGCCGGACGTGTTGCACGGCTCGCTCGCCCCGCACGTCGAACGACTGCCAGGTGCCCATGGCGACCGTGCTGACCGGGATGCCGGTCCGTCCCAAGCTGCGGTAGTGCATGCGTGCGACCCCCTTCCTCCGCATCCGTCTCGGACAAGGTAGCCTGGATGGAGGGGGAACGGAATCCAGGGGGTCCGGTGAAGGCGCAGGAAAATCAGTTCGTTACCCGGGGCGGCCGTATGCAGGGAATGTCCGGGGGCCAGGGCAGGTCTTTGGGCCAGTGCTCCAAGAACCAGAGCAGCACGCGAAGATAAGTGTTGGTCTGGCAATGACGGTTCTTCTTTTTGAGATCAACAAAGAATGAGCCACGGCTCGCAGCCAAGTGTCCCACCCGCCATAAGCTCACCCCCATTTTGGCCGCATACAGATCGGCCAGCGTGACCAAGGAGTCGTCTAAGGCATCCAGATATAGGGAATTCATGCCCCATGTATACGGCATAAATTCCCTTCGTGTCAAGCAAAAAAATTGCTATAGGGCATATATGACCTATGCACAGGCTCTTCTTGAGGCTTTGGCCCAAAGCGGACGCTCGGGGAGAGAGGTGTCGATTGACGCGGTAGGCCACGAAAGTGCCATTCGGAGCCTCAAGCGTGGCTTAGACCTGCGTGTATCGACTCTTCAGGCGCTGTGTCGGGTGCTTGGTCTGGAATTTTACGTTGGCCCGCTACGCGAAACGGGCTCGCAGCCTGCACGATCCGAGTCTAGTCCCTACCCAGAGCTGCAAGAGCAAGGTGAGAGATTGGTGTCCTCTGCTGGTGTCGTTCGGGAGGCTGGTCTGAGTCGTGCCGACCATCAATTGCTGCGCTCTATCGAGGAAGTGCTGGGCAGGCTGGATGACCCGGACCTTCGGACCGCCCTAGCGAGCTTGATGCGCTTTGCCCACAAACACGCCGCGTCCGGTCAGGGTGCGGGCGGAGACGTGGAGACGGCACAATAACGCGCGGCGTGGGCGGAGAAAACCGAATACACGTGATCTTTTCCAGTCCGCCTTGTTGCTGTCCATGACCGGGTGTTTTCAGCACCAGCCGCCTGATTCTGCGGCCTAATACAATACCTCGGCGTCCTTCAGCTCGGCGACTTCTTCGGCCGAATAGCCCAGCAGGTCCCGCATCACGGAGTCGGTGTCGTTGCCGATCAGCGGTGCGGGCGTGCGTACCCCGTTGGGCGCATTGCTCAGCCGCCAGGGCATGGATGTGTGAGCGCGAACGCCCACCTCGGGATGCTCCAGGCGGGCAAAAAAACCGCGTGCGTTCAGGTGTGGATCCTCGGCCAGGTCTTTGCTGGTCATGGACGGAAAGGCCGCGACTCGTGCGGCTTGCAGGGTCTTGGTCACCTGCCACTTGTCTTGGTCCTGGGTCCAGGTGGTCAACAGCTCCTCCAAGGCGTCTTCGTTGGCCTTGCGCGCCGCTGCGGTCTGGAAACGCGCGTCGTCGGCCAGCTCGGGCTGGCCGATGGTCTGACACAGCGCCCGCCACTCGCCGTCTGTGCCGCAGGCAATGCTGACCCACTCGTCCTCTCCGACACACCGGAAACAGTTATGGGGAGCCATCAGGGGATCGCGGTTGCCGATGCGTTCCGGCTGGCGCTGATTCATGGCGTAGTCCATCCAGCCCTCAAAGACCAGGACTGCCATCGACTCCCACAGCGACACGTCAATATACTGGCCCTGGCCGGTCCGCTTTTTGGCAATGACGGCGGCGGTGATGGCCACCGCAGCGTTCAGACCGCCGTTGGGATCACCGTAGGAAATGCCGACCTCGCTCGGTCCGCCGTCGGCATAGCCGGTCAGCGACGACAGCCCGGTCAGGGGCACGATCGCCGGGCCATAGCCCATATAGTTTTTTTGTGGGCCGGTATGCCCATAGCCTGAAATGGAGGCCATGATGAGGCCGGGATTGCGCTGCTTCAGCTCTGCATAGCCCAGCCCCAGACGTTCCATGACGCCGGTGGCGTAGTTTTCGACCACCACGTCGGACGTTTCGATGAGGGCTTTGGCGACCGGGATGGCCTGCGGCTTGCTCAGGTTGAGCAGGATACTTTTTTTACCCTGGTGCCACTGGTTGGCATAACCGGAGCGGTTCAGGCCGGGCTCCATCCCGGTCGGATAGATCGGCACCCGCCGGCCCAGGTCGGGCCGGGCCTGGGACTCGACCCGAATCACCTCGGCGCCCAGATGGGCGAGTTGCATAGCGCAGAACGGCCCGGCCCAGGCCCAGCTGAAGTCCACGACGCGAATACCCTCAAGCGGCAGGCCGGAGGCCGAAGCCTGGGGCCGGGCGGGCGGCGATGCGGAGCGCGCCGGTCGGTTCAGGATTTCCTGACTATGCTCGCCGAGCAGCGGAGCCGGGCGGGTGATCTGCCACCAGTCGTCCTGAAAACGGTACGGTGGGCCGAGATGGCTGAGGGTCCCGGCCGCGGGATGACTCACCTTAACAAAAATGTTTCTCTCCTGGAGCTGCCGTTGCCTGGGCAATTGCTCCATGCTGTAGACCGGGGCAAAACAGATCCGTCGCTCCTGCCCGGCCTTGAACAGCTCCTCGACCGTCCAGGTCTGCATCCATTCGTCCAGATAGGGTTTGAGCACGTCCCAGTTCTGAGCCCGCATGAACGGGTCCTGGAAAATCTCCCAACTGGCCCACTCCGGATTGCCCATCAACTCGACGAGGCGCAGCCACTGGTCCTGCTCGACCGTCACCATAAAAATCAGCCCGTCCCGGCAGGCAAACATGCCCCACGGCGCGAGGAGCCGCTGGCCCAGGCGCGAGGCGACCTGACCCATATAGCTGTAGTAGACAAAGTTCTGTTCCAGAAAAGACGCCACGTATTCCTGGACCGACAGATCGATGTGCTCCCCCTGCCCGGTCTCCAGCGTCCTGGCGTAGGCTGCCATTGAGACCATGGCGGCGGTCAGGCCGGCCTGCAGATCGGCCTGGTGGCCAGCCGCCTTGAGGGGCGGCAGATCGGGCCGCTCTGACGCGCCCGGACTGAGCCATGCCCAGCCGCCGCCGTGGGCGGTGGTGAGTTCGTAAGCGTGATAGTCCTTGTGCGGACCGGTCAGCCCGAACGGCGTGATGGAGCACATCACCAGCCGGGGGTTGAGCTGTCGGAACGGCTCATAGGCAAGGCCCAGCTCGGCCATACGGCGGGGCGGATAGTTGTGGATGAGGATATCGGTCTCGGCAACAAGTTGCCGCAGGGCGGCGGCGTCCCGAACGAGGTCCAGGCTTAGCCCGCGTTTGTTGGTATTGAGCGCCAGAAACGTTCCGCTTTTTTCCACATCGACACGGCCGTCGGGGAAGGGCCCCCGCTGGCGGGCGGGATCGCCGCCGGGCTCCTCGACCTTGATGACCTCGGCGCCCAGATCACCGATCAGCTTGCTGGCATAGGCTGCGGACACCATCTCGCCCAGCTCCAATACCCGTACCCCTTCGAGTCCTCGCATGACACACTCCTTCTCGTGTGGATAGGCTAGGCTTACACACTTCGGGGTTCGTGCTCAACTGCCCGACCTGGAAAAATGTCAGCAACTTAACCACGTCACCTGACCTGGTTAAGGTTCCTCATATGAAGACCATGGTCGTGTCTGAATTCAAGGCCAAGTGTATTGCCGCGCTCAAGGAAGTGCAGCGGACGCGTGAGCCAATGCTGATCACCCTCCGCAGCAAGCCTCTGGTGCTTATCCAGCCGGCCGCAGAGAATCCAGCCGGCAAACAGCTGGGCGGACTGAAGGGCAAGATCGAGATTCACGGCGACTTGGTCCAGGCAGACTCGGCAGACGATTGGGACATGCTCACATGACCCTGCTGCTCGATACCCATGTCTGGATCTGGTCGCAGGGACAGCCTGAGAAACTCGGGCAACGCTCGGTACGGGCACTGCTCGCTCCCGAGCACACCAACACGATCTGTACCATATCCACGCTGGAGTTGGCCCGCCTCCTGGCGGTCGGAACGATTTCCCTGGCCATGCCCTTGCGTGACTGGATCGAGCAATCCCTGAGGGAGCTGGCCGCAACAACCCTGCCACTCACGCACGAGATCGCAGCGGAAGCTTACGCTTTGCCAGCGGATCGCATTCTCGTCGCCGCTGCGCGTATTCACCGGCTGACCCTGCTGACTGCCGATGAACGGATTCTTCACTACCCGTATGTCCGTACCATTGACGCACGGCGCTGAGCAGGACGCGGCAGGCTTGAGTAGACAGGGGAGAATAGGGCATGATGCGGAGGCTGTAGCAAACAGGAGGCAGCAATGGCAGTCGATTTAGCAGTCCTCACCCATCAGCTCCACAACTTCGCCACAGCCCATTACGGCAAAGATGCCTCGGTCAGTCAGGTGGAGGTCATGCCCGGTCACGCCGGCCTCAGCTTTGGCTTTCGGGTCGATTTCTCTCGGGACGGCCAGGCCGGCAACGAAGCGCTGGTCATGCGCCTGCCGCCCAAGGGCGTGCGGCAGAGCGGCAATACCGATGTGCTGCGCCAGGTTCCGCTGCTGCAAGCGCTGAAGCAACGGGGCGTGCCGGTGCCCAGCGTCCGCTGGTCGGGGGCTGACCTGCGCTGGTTTGAGGTGCCCTACATCATGGTTGAACGGCTGCCGGGCCGGACCTTTAACGTCTGGGAGCCGGACCCGTCGTTTGACACCAGCCCGTCGGCGGTCGCCGGTCTGTATCATCAGGCGGTCGATGCTCTGGTCCAGGTCCACAGCCTGGACTGGCAGACCGATCTGGCGGGCTGGGAACAGCCGCGTTCTTTGGAGACCGAAATCCGCTTTTGGGACAGTATTCTGGCCAAAGCCGCAGAGCCGCAGTGGGTCAGTCAGGGGCAGGAAGTCCGCGAGCTGCTGCTGGACAGTCAGCCCGCCGCGCCGCCCGTGGGGCTGTTTCACGGCGACTTTCAGGGAACAAACTTTCTGTTTGACGCAGACCGCCTGGTTGCCCTGCTGGACTGGGAAATCTCGGGCATCAGCGGCCATCTGCTCGATCTCGGCTGGCTGCTGGTGTTTACCGATCCCGCGAGCTGGGAGGCCGGCCATCGTCCGATCGAAGCCGCTCCGGCCGCTCAGGATCTGATTGGCCGCTACGAAGAGGGCATGCAGCGCCGGGTAGCTGACAGCGCCTGGTATCAGGCCCTGGCCGGCTACCGCTTTGGCGTGATCAGCGGCTTTAACGTCATGCTTCATCGGCGCGGCAAACGCCACGACCCGGAGTGGGAGGTGATTGCTCCCTCGGTGTCCCTGCTGTTCGAGCGGGCCAAAGCACTTCTGTCCGGCTGAGAAACGGGCTGCGGTTCCGATACGTGGCCAGGCCGGCGGTCTTACTGGGCGACCGCCTCCTGCAAACGCGCAGAGGCCGCCGCAAATCCCTCAAGCGAAACCTGCACCTGCAAGAGTTGTTTGCCGGTCGATTCGATCATCCGCGCGGTCAGAATCTTGCCCGCGCCGAGCTGGTCCAGGATTTCCCCGGCCAGCTGCCCCTGGGCCAGACAGCCGACCGACAGACAGGTCCGAAAGGGCAGCCGGAAGCCCGTGCCCGTATCAATCTCAAGCTCGACGCCCCGGTCGAGGAGCAGGCCCAAGGGGGTCAGAACGCTCATGGCCGCGCCGTCCGGCTGCGGCGATGTCAGCGTCACCGTCAGCAGCTGCCGGGTCTGGCCCGACTCTTCGTCATGTAGGGCGAGCCGCTGCTCCATCCCACACTGACGGCTGTGCTGGCCGTCCGTGGTTTCGCGCATCGTACACTCCACGAGCCAGTCCCCGTGGGTTTCCGAAAAGGTGCCGGGATGCTCACCGCTCTGGGCTGCCGCGATACCGGCCAGGTAGACGCTCGGCACGAATACGCGCTCGGGAGCCGCGTCCCTGTCGCTGCCGGGTGCGAGAAACAGCAGCAGGACCAGCAGGGCCGCCGGTAGAACGGGCCGCCTGAACCCCGAAGAGCAGTGTATCATTCGTTGACTAGGCTGGCCCTGGTGAATATCTGGCAGGGGTGGGTGTGAATGGCGGGAGGCCGGGCGAAAAGGGGCGGAAAGCCCCTTTTCGTTCATCAGCTGGCCGTCGACCTGGCCCTGGAGCGGCCGGCCGTTGTTTTTTTGGCCGCCGTTGATCGGCTGGTCGTCGCTTTTTTGGCCGCCGTTCTGGGCGCGCCCAGAATGCCCTCTTTGAAAGCCTTGGACGGCGTGAAGGCCACTTTTTTCCGGGCTCTGATCGTGATCTTTTCGCCCGTCTGCGGATTGCGGCCCGTCCGCCTCTTTAGCTGCCTGAGCCGGAAGGTGCCCAGGTTCGGAATTCTCAGCTCTTTGTCTTTTTTGACGGTTTTGGTGATAAAGGTCACCAGGGCCGTCAGGTTATCGTCCGCCTGGCGATTGGAGATCCCACCCCAATCATCCGCCAACTTCTTCACCATCTCTGTCTTCGTCATAGCACCACTCTCCCTTCTTCACTCCCCCGTGAGGGGTGTATTGGCAAACGTTGGGATCTCCTGAACGGGCACATCATTTTCTATCCGCCGGCCCCTGAAAAGTCAATGATACATCTCAACCAAGTCCATCATTCCGCGCTGTTTCAGCTCCCTGAACAGGCGCCCTTTGACCTGTTGAACCGTTTCCATGCGAACCGCTTCCTGGGCCAGACGACGCGCCGATCTGGCCGACAGGGAGCGTACCACCCGTTTGATGACCGGTACGAAGAAGGGTTTCATGCTCAGCTCGTCAAGCCCCATCCCGAGCAGCAGCAGGGTGCACAGCGGATCGGCCGCCATCTCGCCACACAGGCTGACCCGTTTACCGGCCTGCCTGGCCGCCTGGACGGCGGTATGAATGGCCCGCAGTACGGCCGGGTGCAGCGGCTCATACAGGGGCGCGACTTTGGGATTGTTGCGATCAACGGCCAGCACGTACTGAATCAGATCATTCGTCCCGATACTGAAAAAGTCGACCTCCTGGGCCAGCCGTTCGGCCATCCACACCGCAGCCGGAACCTCGACCATCATGCCGATCGGCATGTTGGCATCAAACGTCAGGCCCTCCTCGCGGAGATCGTCCTTGGCCTGGGCAAAGAGTTCTTTGACCTGATTCAGCTCTTCGACGCTGGAGATCATGGGAAACAGCACGCGCACCGGGCCACGCGCTCCGGCGCGCAGGATGGCCCGCAGCTGGACCTTGAACAGATCGCGCATCTCAAGCGAGATACGGATCGACCGCCAGCCCAAAAACGGGTTGTCCTCCTGTGGCAGGCGCAGATACGAGGGGTATTTGTCGGGTCCCAGATCGAGCGTCCGAATCGTCATCGGCAAGCCGTCCATCCCCTCAAGAACCCGGCAGTAGAGAGAAAACTGTTCCTCCTCGCTCGGAAAATCGTGATAGGTCAGAAACGGGACCTCGGTCCGGTACAGGCCGATTCCTTCGGCTCCGTGGCGTTTGGCAAACACGGTGTCGCTCAGCAGTCCAACGTTGGCGCCAAGGCTGATCCGGACTCCATCTCGCGTTTCGGCCGGCAGCTCGCGCACGTCTTCGAGGTCGCGGGTAAACGCCTGATACTCCTGGTCGAGCCGCCCGTACTCGCGCATGACCTCGCCGCCCGGGTTGAGATACACCACCCCGGAGTTGCCATCGACGATCAGCGTATCGGCCTGCTGGATTAACTCGGTGTGAGACACGCCAACGACGGTCGGAATCTCGAACGACTTGGCCAGGATAGACGCGTGCGAGGTCGCCCCCCCGCTGGCCAGGACGACGCCCTTGAGCCGGGTATGGTCAACCCGGCACAGGTCTGAGAGTGTCACCTCATCGGCCACCAGGATAAAGCTCTCGCCCTGTGGACCCTCCCGCTCTTCCAGACCCAGCAGGTGGCGCAACACCCGCTGACCGATGTCGCGCAAATCGGTGGTCCGCTCCTGGAGATGCGCGTCGCCGACACGACTGAGCGTCTCGATATACTCTTCGATGACTTTCTTGAGCGCGGTTTCCGCAGCCACGCCCTGTTTGATCAGAGCCTCGACCTTGTCGATCAGGCCCGGATCCTCCAGCATCAGACGATGGGCGTCAAAAATCGCCCGGTCGATTTCCGGCAGGCGTTCATGCACCTGTTCCTTGAGCGCCTCGATCTCTTCGATTGAGCGCTGGAGGGCGTGGTGAAATTGCTGGAATTCGGCCTGGGGATCGTCCGTCCGGCGCTCGGCCAGGGCGTCAAAATGGATTTCGGGATGGATCAGGTAGGCCTGGCCGGTGCCAAAGCCGGGCGACGCGCCAACCCCGGTCAGACGCCTGCGTCTGGTGCGCTCCTGGGCGCCGGCCGGTGTGCTGCGCTCCGGCTGGGGCGCGCTGAGGCGCTGCATGGTCTCGCGCATCTGGGTCCGATACGCCTGATGTTCGCGCTCCTTGGTTTCAAGCGTCTCTGACAGCCGGGCCTGGATAATAATGGCGCTGACGTGTGACGAAATGGTTGTGAGCAGACGGATTTCGCTCTGCGAGAAGCGCCGCCGACTGCGGCTCTGGACCACCAGGACGCCAATCGGCTCGCGGTGCTCGAGCAGCGGCAGCCCCAAAAACGAGTGAAAGCGCTCTTCGCCGGTCTCGGGAAAATACTTGCTGCGCGGATGGGCCATGGCGTCGGGCACGATGACCGGCTCCAGCGTTTCGATCACCAGACCGGCCAAGCCCTCGGTCGTGCGCATCCGCACCTTGCCGACCGCGTCCCGATCAAGACCGGTCGTCGCCCACAGGGTCAACCAGCGGTTCTTGGTGCCGAGCAGGTAGAGCGAACACACATCGGTTGCCATCCGCTGGGCGATTGTCTGGGTGACCTCTTCGAGCGTTTGCTTGAGGTCGCGCGAGCCGGCAATCAGGGCTCCAATATCCTCGATCAGTCGGAGGTCACGTCTGGGGCTGGGCTGGGCATGGGCGGAAGCCCGCGTCTTCGACGTGCGGCGCTTGCGGGTCGTCTTTTTGGAAGCTCCAGCCATGAGGAATCAGCCACTGGCCGCGCATCATAGCGCACACCAGATACAGCGACAAGGCGAGCCGGAGGCGTCTGCGGTCCGACGGGGGCGTTTGCCCCGGCCTCAGTCTCCAACCCAGCCGGCTCGGTGGTTCAGGGGAGCGTGCCCGTGGCCGATGCGGAACCCGGCGCGCATGGCCCGGGTGACAAAGGCTTTGGCGGCGGCCACGGCTTCGGGAACCGGCCGGCCCTGGGCCAGACCGGCGGTGATGGCGGCGGAGAAGGTACACCCGGCGCCATGGGTGCACACGGTCTCCAGCTTTTGGCTGGTATAGGCGCGAAAGCTGTGACCGTCGAACAGCAGGTCGCAGGCCTCGTGCGCAAGATGTCCGCCTTTGACGATGACATGGGCCGGACCGAGCGCTTTGATGCGTCGGGCGGCTTCTTCCATGCTGGGGCGGTCTGTGACCTCAAGGCCGGCCAGCAGGCCGGCCTCGTGCAGATTGGGGGTCACAATCAGAGCCAGGGGAAAGAGGTGCTCAACCAGCGCCTGTCTGGCCTCGGCCCGCAACAGCGGGTGCCCGCCTTTGGCGACCATGACCGGATCGACCACAAGCCGGCGGATCTGATACTCGGCGATTTTTTTGCTGACGGCCGTGACCAGGGGGATGGACGCCAGCATGCCCGTCTTGGCCGCCTGGGTACCGATATCGGGCAGGACACTGTCGAACTGCGGGGCCACAAAGTCGGGCGGCAGCTCACTGACCGCCTGTACGCCCCGGGTGTTCTGGGC
>JAAXHF010000267.1 GCA_012271025.1 Deltaproteobacteria bacterium
GTCCCAGGTTCGAGTCCTGGTGGGCCCATACGCCGAACTCTGCGGTCTCGGCCCACTCAACACCGGTAGACAAGCGAAAGGGGGTATTCGTTGGCCACACAGATCGATGTGCTGGCTGCGCTTCAGGAGCTTGACCAAGGGCTGTCTCGAAAAGAAAAGCTTCTGCAAGACCTACGTCAGCACGTGACCGCTATCGGCTCGGAGATGGAAAAAACAGAGCAGGAGGCGGAAGCTCAATCCCAGAAACTGCAGGATCTTGAGGCTCAGCACCGCGAGAGCGAAGGGCGACTCAAACTCGAAGAAGACAAAATCAAGGAGAAGCGGGTCCGCCTGAACCGCATCCGCAATGAGCGCGAAATGCTCGCCGCTCAGCGAGAAATCGAGCTGATGCGGGAGGAAAAGGGCAAGCTGGAAGAGGGGACGCTGCTGCTGCTTGAACAGATGGAACAGGAGAACGAGGGCCTGAGCCAGAGCCGGATCCGCTTGGATGAACTTCAGGTCCAGCACCGACAGGAAGTGGAGCGGACGGACAGCCAGATCACGGATTTGGAAGCTGAATCGCGCCGGCAACGCGAGGAGCGCGCCAGTCTGATCGGCGCTCTTGACCCGACACTCCAGAGCCGCTACGAGCGCATTTTCGCCAAATGCGGCGGGCTTGCCGTGGTGCAGATTCAGCAGGGGGCGTGCCAGGGTTGCCATATGCGGCTGCCGCCTCAGCTGTGCAACCAGATCCAGAGCAGCCAGCTGCAGCAGTCTGAAAAAATCTATTACTGTCCGCACTGTACGCGGATTATCTACTGGCCGCAGGCTGCCGGGGAGGAACACCAAGCCTGACCAAGGCCGTTAGTGTGAGAGGAGATCACGTGGTCGCGGGCCTGCGCGTCAGGTCCGAGGAAAGTCCGGACTCCTTGGGGTAGGGTGGCCGCTAACAGCGGCCGGCCGCGAGGCAGGGAAAGTGCCACAGAAAAGAGACCGCTGGAGCGATCCTGGGATCGTTCTCAGCAAGGGTGAAAAGGTGAGGTAAGAGCTCACCAGGCTCCCGAGAGATTGGGGGTGCTGGGCAAACCCCACCCGGAGCAAGACCAAATAGGAAGGAGCCCGCTGGCGGGCAGGAGTCACCCCACTCTGTCTTCCGGGTTCGGTCGCTGGAGCAGCACGGCAACGTGCTGCCAAGAGGAATGACCATGGTCCCGGTGCGTTACGCCGGGGAACAGAATCCGGCTTACCGATCTCCTCCCCTTCCCATCTCCCAGAGTGCCAGGAAAAGAACCTCATGCCAGACCAAAGCGTCCGCCCAACCCGTGCTTTGCCCCGTCTCCTGTGCCTGTTGATGTGTGCGCTGTGTCTGGACCGACAAGCGGGTCTCCAGGCGGCTGAAAGCGCGGTCGTTGAGACCGTATCGGCCACGGCCGGGCAGGTCTCTATCGCGCTGTCCGCCCCGGTAAGCTTTCGGCAGGCGAGTCTCGAGGCCGACCCGAGCCATCAGCGGCCATACCGCTGCTATGTGGACATTGCTCCGGCCAGGCTGGGCGGTCGTGTCCTGTCAAGTCTGGACATCCGGCGGGGGGTGGTCCAGCGCGTTCGGGCCGCCCAGTTCCGTCCGGATACCGCCCGGGTGGTACTCGACCTGGTTGACGAGGGCGCGTGCCAGGTCCGCGTTCTGACCAAGCCACACCGGCTCGTTGTGCGGGTTGAGAAAGCCGCGCCTGTGGCGTCGCCCATCCGGCTGGCGGCCGTTGCCGAGGCGTCTCTCTCCGATGCCCCGCCGTTTCACACCGTGAGCGCGTCCGATTTGCAACCCGGCGTGACGGTCTCGTCCGGCTCGCCGGTCGCGCCACCCGCCCCACCGGCCACGCCAGAGCCTGCGGCCACACCACCACCCACCCCGGAGCCCGCCCCAGAGCCTGCGTCGCCGCCCGCCCCAGAGCCAGACCTTGTGCCAGAGGCTGCTGCGGAGCCTCAGCAAGGCCCGCTCATTCCCCTGGACGAAGCCTACCTTTTAGCCGTACAGAATGAGGAGCGCATCAAGATCGCCAGCCATGAACTGGGCAAAGCCCGCCTGCTGCCGTGGCGCGCCCTGACCCATCTCACGCCCCGGGCCGATATTCAGGGGACGTATACCCGGAATAAGGACGAGATCTCGTTTGTGTCGGATAACGTCCTGCCGGATGCAGCCGCCAGCTTCTTTTCGACCGGTTCTGCCATTCGCCCGCTGGAGCGCTGGACAGGGATTTTTCGGATCACCCAGCCCATATTGGAGCCGGCTTTTTTTGCCTCCCGCCAGCTGGGCAAAGCGTCCGTTCGAGAGAGTGCCGAACGCTATGAGTTCACCATCCGGGAGGTCTTGTTCGGCGTTGCCCGGGCCTACTACGGCGTGCTGCGCTCCCAAGCCCAGATGCAGATCGCCCGAGACACCCTGGGTCTGAGCCAGGACGAACTCCGTCAGGCTCAGGTCCGGTTTCGAGTCGGCGAGGTCACCAAGACCGACGTGTTGCGGGCCGAGGTCGCGGTTGAGCAGGCGCGCCGCCAGCTGGTGACGGACCACAACCGTTTGCAGCTGGCCTTCACCACCCTGGCCAGAGCGATTGGCGTCTCCGAACCGCTCGGCGTCACCCAGCCCGAGCCGGTTGCCTACAGCCCGGTACCCTACGACCGGCTGCTGGACCAGGCCTACAGCCAGCGCCAGGATTTCCGCGCCCAGGAGATCGGGGTGGAGATTGCCACGCAGCGCAAGAATCTGGTCATCGCCCGCTATGCGCCACGGGTCAACGCCCGGTGGGATTTTCCTCGGCTGGACGCCGAGACCTTTGCCGAACGGGACCAGTTCTGGACTCTGTTTCTGAACTTCGAGGTGCCGCTGTTCGATGGCGGAGCGCGGGAGTTGGATGTGCTGGAAGAAAACGAGCGGCTCGCCCAGGCCCAGCTGCGCGTCGATCAGTTGCGCAAGGAAATCCAGGTCGAGGTCAGAGACGCCCTGCTGACCGTCGAAACGCTCGGCTCGACGCTCCAGACCCTGGAAAAAGAGGTCAGCCTGGCCCAGGAGAACTACACCATCACCTCAAAACAGTACCGCGTCGGCCTGTCCACCAGCCTGGATGTCAACACCGCCCTGAACGCCCTGAATCAGGTCCGCACCCAGCTGACCGATCAGACCTACGCGTATCAGATTGCCCTGCTGCGTCTCCAGCAGACGACCGGCGTGTTCGCCACCGACTACATGCCTCAGCGCTGACCGTTGACCAGGGTCATGAACTCTTCGCGGGTCGCCTGCTGACTGCGGAAAGCGCCCAGCATCGCACTGGTGGTGACAATGGAGTTTTGTTTCTCGACCCCGCGCATGCGCATGCACAGATGTTCGGCGCGGACAATCACCCCCACCCCCAGGGGGTCCAGCTCTTCCATGAGGGTGTTGGCGATCTGGGTCGTCAGCCGCTCCTGGACCTGCAAGCGGCGGGAGAACACCTCGACCAGACGCGGAATTTTGCTCAGCCCGACAATGCGGTGTTTCGGAATATAGGCCACGTTGGCGCGGCCAAAAAAGGGCAGGATGTGGTGCTCGCACAGCGAGTAGAAGTCAATGTCCCTGACCACGACCATTTCCTGATAGTCTTCCTCGGTGAAAATCGCCTGGCCGATGACCTCCCTAGGATCCTGGGCGTAGCCCTTGGCCAGGTATTCAAAGGCGCGGGCGACCCGGTAGGGCGTTTTGACCAGTCCCTCCCGGTCGGGGTCTTCGCCCATGTGTTCGAGAATCTTGCGGATCATGTCTTCGAGGCCGCCGGCCGAGGCCGGGGATGTGTTCTGCGCTGCGGCCTGGTGCTGGGAACTGTCTTTGAGTGCGGTCACACGCGGATTGCTCATCGCGGTCTTCTACTCCTTGTGGTCTGGGTTTACATCCGAAACACGCCGACCTGATGGTCGGGAATGGGGGCGTTCAGGGCCATGGCCAGACTCAGCCCCAGCACGGTCCGGGTCTCTTGCGGATCGAGAATGCCGTCGTCCCACAGGCGGGCGGTCGAATAGTAGGGGCTGCCCTCCTGTTCGTATTTGGCCAGGGTCGGCGCGCTGAAAGCCTGCTGTTCCTCGTCGGTCATGGTCTCGCCTTTGGCCGCCAGCTGCTGCAGCTTGACCGTCAGCAGCACGCCTGCGGCCTGCTCGCCGCCCATGACCGAGATGCGCGAATTGGGCCACATGAACAGCAGCCGGGGCGAATAGGCGCGGCCACACATGCCGTAATTGCCGGCCCCGTTTGAGGCGCCGATGATCACGGTGAACTTCGGCACCTGGGCGTTGGCCACCGCGTGGACCATCTTGGCCCCGTCTTTGGCGATCCCGCCCTGCTCGTATTTTTTGCCGACCATGAAGCCGGTGATGTTTTGCAGGAACAGCAGCGGCACCTTGCGCTGACTGCACATCTCGATGAAATGGGTGGCCTTGAGCGCCGACTCCGAGAACAACACCCCATTGTTGGCCACAATGCCGACCAGATAGCCGTGAATACGGGCGAAGCCGGTCACGATGGTCTGGCTGTAGCGGGGCTTGAACTCGTGCAGCCGGCTGCCGTCAACCAGGCGGGCAATGACCTCGTGCACATCGTACGGCACCCGGGTGTCGTGGGGAATCACGCCGTACAGTTCGGCCGGATCGTAGGCCGGATCCTGGGACGCTCCACGGTCGAGCGGAAACTTCTCGGGCCGGGGGAAATTTTCGAAAATCGAGCGGGTGATGGCCAGGGCGTCCTCGTCATCCTCGGCCAGATGATCGGACACCCCCGAGATGCGGGTATGCACGTCGCCGCCGCCCAACTCCTCGGCCGACACTTCCTCGCCGGTCGCCGCCTTGACCAGCGGCGGACCGCCCAGAAAGATGGTCCCCCGATTCCTGACGATGATATTTTCGTCGGCCATGGCCGGCACATACGCCCCGCCGGCCGTACACGAGCCCATGACCACGGCGATCTGGGGAATGCCCTGGGCCGACATGCGCGCCTCGTTGTAAAAGATGCGGCCGAAGTGCTCACGGTCGGGAAAAATATCGGCCTGGAACGGCAGGTTGGCCCCGCCGGAGTCCACCAGGTAGACGCACGGCAGCCGGTTCTCCTGGGCAATCTCCTGGGCGCGCAGATGTTTTTTGACGGTGATCGGATAATACGTGCCGCCCTTCACCGTGGCGTCGTTTGAGACAATCACGGCCTCACGCCCCTGGATCAGGCCGATAGCAGTCGCAATGCCGGCCGACGGCGGATCGTCGTACATGCCGCAGGCGGCCAACGGCGAGAGTTCGAGCAGCGGAGTGTTGGGATCGACCAGAGCCTCAATCCGCTCACGGGCCAGGAGTTTGCCGCGCGCCTTGTGGCGCTGGCGAGACGCTTCCGAGCCGCCGAGCTGGGCCTGGACGAGCCGTTCTTTGAGTTCCGATACCAGATCGCTCATGTGCTCGCGGTTGGCCCGAAACTCGGGGCTGCTGGTCTGAATTTTACTTTCGATACGGTCCATGGTGGGGGCGTCTTTCTGGAAGGGAACAGGTCGGCTCAGGAGCCATAGGCGTGCGTGTCAGTCCTGGTAGGCTTGGCCGTAGCGTTCGCCGTAGACGAGCCGACTCAGCCGTTTGCGGACTTTTTTGTGTGCCTGCTCCTCGGCGGTTGGATAACCGAACGGCACGACCGTGATGAGTTCGGCCGCGTCTGGAATGTCGAGCAGGGCTTTGACCTGGGGCCGGTTCAATCCGCCCACCCAGCACGACCCGACCCCCTCATTCCAGGCGGCCAGCATCAGGCATTCGACCGCCCGAGTGCCGTCCACCGGTGGGTTCTTGGCGCCCTCTACAGCGACGGCAATCGCCAGCGGCGCCTGGGCCAGAAAAGACCCGGACGACGCCAGGGCGCCGAGTTGGGCCAGCGTCTGTTTGTCCTGAATGACGATGAACCGCCACGGCTGACGGTTGCGCTGCGAGTGCGCCTGCCGTCCGGCCTCCAGGATGTTGCGCAGCACCGCTGGCGGAATCGGGTCGGGCAGAAATCCGCGCACCGCCGGGCGGGTCCGAATGCAGTCGAGGGTATCCATCCGCTTATGCAAAGTGGGGAATCACGTCTTTCCCGTACAGCTCAACCTGCGGGATGAGTTCATCCGGCGGCACGATCGGCCACAGGACAAACTTGGAGCAGCCGACATCGACGTAGGACTGGACCTTGTCGATACACTCATCCGGCGTGCCGATCGCACACCGGGCAACCATGGCTTCGTGGGGCAGGGGAAAGCCCTGGAGAAACCGACCGGCAATGTCCTGGGCGCGTTTGCGGTCGGTATCGACACAGGTCAGGATCAGCACCCCGGCCTCGCGGGGGTCGATCTCGCGTCCGTACTGGTCGCCGTAGGCGTGCAGCTTGTCCATCCCATCCCGGAATTCGTCCGGGCTGACAAACGAGGGAAACCAGCCGTCGCCGTAGCGGGCGGTGCGTTTCAGAGCCTGATCGGTCTTGCCGCCAATCCACACGTCGAGCGTGCCTTTTTTGGGCCGGGGCTCGATAGTGACATCCTCGAACTGATAGTACTGGCCCTCAAAGCTGACGTTGGGCTCGGCCCACAGCTTGCGCATGACCTGTACGCCTTCTTCCATGCGTCTGGCGCGCTCGGACGGGTCGATCCCGCTGGCCAGACAGTCCTTGGGGTTGGCCCCGATGCCGACCGCCATGATGACCCGATTCTTACTGCCTGAGATATAGTCCAGGGTGGCGTAGGTTTTGGCAACCTGAACGGGGTCGCGGGCGGGTAGGGTGAGAACGCTCGGACCCATCTTGATCTTCTTGGTTCTGGCCGACCAGGCCGCCATCACACAGCTGGTATCGAGCGAGGGGTTGCGCGACACCACATGATCGGACAGCCAGATCGAATCAATGCCGGCCGCTTCGGCGCTGACCGCATAATTGATGACTGTGTCCGGGTCTGGCATGCCGAGTTCCCACAGCCCGAAGCCGATTCCAATCTTTGTTCCGCCCATGTGTACGCCTCCCGTTGCAGGTCTGGCCAGTAGCTTACCAGAAAGGGCGGGGGGGAGGGAAGGCACTTGCGACATGGAGCGGCACGGTGGCGGGAAGCCCGTGCCGCTTCAGTGCGACGGCGCAGCCGGCCCAATGAAGTGTCCAAGTGCGATTGGTGCGCCGGCGACCGGAATCAGCGTCTCCAGCACCTGGTGGGTCCTGACCTCGATGATGGCCAGCGCGTTGCTGGCTTGGGTGACGTAGACCTGTGAGCCGTCGGGATGGACGCTGATGCCGGCCGGGGCGTGGGCGGTCGGGATCGGAGGGCCGATCTCGGCGCGCCGGGCGGTGCCAATGACCGACACCGACCGGCTGGTATTGTTGGTGACGTAGACATAGGCGCCGCTGGGATGGACGCTCAGTCCAAACGGCCGGTTCTGAACTGCAATCGGGTTGCCGACAGGACTGTGGTTCACGGTGTTAATGATCGATACGCTGTCGTCAATCCGGTTCGCTACATACAGGTGAGAGCCGTCGGGATGAATGGCAATGCCGAAAGGACCGCGTCCGACCGGGACGGTCTGGGGCCGGACGGTGTGGCTACGGGTGTCGATGACCGACAGCGTATCGTCGCTGCTGTTGGTCACGTAGACGGTCTCGCCGCCAGGATGGACCACCAGGCCGGTCGGGGCTCGGCCGACCCGCAGCTGGGTGCTGACCGGGGGTTGGGCGACGGTATCGACGACCGACACGCTGGCCGAGGCGTTGTTGGCGACGTACACGAAGCGGCCCGTGGGATGGACGCCCACCCCAAACGGCTGGTCACCGACCCGGACCGCCGGGCCGAGCGTGGTGTGAGTCGCGGCATCGATGATCGACAGCGTGCCGTCGAACTGGTTGGTCACGTATATCCGACTGCCGTCCGGGCCGACCGCCACGCCGGTCGGGCCTCGCCCGACCGGAATCGGGCTGCCGTGTACGTTGTTGGTGGCCAGGTCGATGACCGATACGTTTGCGGTCGTCCGGTTCGGAATATAGGCGAAGGGGGCGGCCTCAAGCGTGGCCGCCCAGCCCCACCACAGCAGCGCGGCAAGCGCCACCGCTGTTGTCGTTCGTCTCCCCATCAAAACGCCGCCGAACCCGGGGTGCGGGGAAACGGAATCACGTCGCGGATGTTCTTCATGCCCGTCAGATACATCATCATCCGCTCCAGGCCGAGGCCGAAACCGGCGTGGGGTACGGTGCCGTATTTGCGCAGCTCCAGATACCACCAGTAGTGGTCCTCCTGGAGACTCTGCTCACGAATGGTGTCGAGCAGGACATCGTGGCGCTCCTCACGCTGGCTGCCGCCGATGATTTCTCCGATCCGCGGCACCAGGACATCCATGGCCCGGACGGTGCGGCCGTCGTCATTTCTGCGCATATAAAAGGCTTTGATGTCCTGCGGGTAGTCGGTCACGATGATCGGCCGCTTGAACACCTCCTCGGTCAGATAGCGCTCGTGCTCGGCTTGGAGATCAACGCCCCACGAGACGGGAAACTCCCAGCGCTGGCCCTGGTCGGCCGCCCGCTCCAGCAGCCGGATCGCCTCGGTGTAGGGCACCCGTTCAAACGGGCTGCCGACCACATGTTCCAGGGTCTCCAGCACACTGTTGTCGATGCGCTGATTGAAGAATTCCAGGTCGGACCGACAGCTGTCGAGCACCGCGCCGATGACATATTTGAGGAAGTCTTCGGCGATCCGGCAGTTGTCGTCAAGATCGCAAAACGCAATCTCCGGTTCGACCATCCAGAATTCGGCCAGGTGGCG
>JAAXHF010000476.1 GCA_012271025.1 Deltaproteobacteria bacterium
ATTGGTTATGAGTCCGGACCCTAGGGAATATGAAAGGTGCTGACATACTCGTTCTCAAAACCTTTGAGTTCCAGGCGCTGGTCCAGGGGTTGAAACCGTTCGGCCAGGACCGGCGTTTCGCGGCTCAGCCGCTCCAGCGCGGCCTGGGTGGCGATAATCCCGCCGGGGGGGATGTGTTTGAGCAGCCGCGAGGCCAGATTGATGCTCGGGCCGATCAGGGCCACCGAACGCCGCATGGCCACCCCGATCACACCGATGATGATATCGCCCAGGTTAAGGCTGATGCGGGCTTGCAGGCCGGGTTGGCCGTTTCCGGGCCGGCTGTCGGCCAGGGCCGCGCGGATGGCCAGGGCTGCCCGCACGGCTTCGGTCACCGACTCAAAATACAGCAGGGCGCCGTCACCCTCGTAGTCCTTGACATCGCCGCAATTCTCCAGGGCGATTTCGGTCACCATGGCCATGAAACCCTGGACCAGGTCCAGGGCGCGCTCGGGCGACTGGTTGACGATGGTGGAGGTCGAGTTGGCAATGTCAACAAAGACGACGGTGAGTTCTTTTTTGATCGGCGCGCTGTCCTGCGACACATAGCTCTGGGCCAGACCGGGCAAAAACGTATGGGCGTGGCCCGGCGTCTGGACCGCGGGCGAGGGTTCGGCATGCGGGGCCGGGGACTGCGCCTGATCCAGCGAGACGGTCGGATAGCCGGCCGCCTGCCAGGCTGCGAGACCGCCGGCCAGAACGACAACCGACTGAAACCCTTCGGCTTGTAACCACAGCGCCGCCCGGGCGCTGCTCGCATCCTCGGGTCAGGTTCAATACAGCGCCAGCAGGCTCTCGCGGGGCAGGGTATGCGCCTGCTGCACGATCTCGGCTATGGGCAGCCAGCGTGTGTTCGGCAGCTGGACGGGCAGGAACAGGCGGGCGTCCGTGGTCCGCACGTCAATTGGAACGACCGCTTCTCCGTCGGTCATACGGGCGTGCAGCGCCTGGGGGCTGATCCGCTGGATATCTTGTGCTTGTGCTGCCATTGAGCATTCCTCCCTGTCAGCCTCCAGTCTGATCGCTTCGCGGGGCTGTGGCAAGCACAGTTCACTGGGCAAACGCATCAACCAGAGTGCGCAGGTCGTCCGAGGTGAGACGGCTGGTCGGCGGGGCGGCAACCACGGCCAGGCTCAGTCCGGCCCGGGTGAAGGTCTCAAGCTGGGCGCGGCACTCCTCGGCCGTGCCAAAGATGTACAGGTCTTCCACCATCGAGTCGGGGATGGCGGCCTGAGCCTGAGCCCGGTCTCCGGCCCGCCAGTAGGCGTGGACCTGGTCGAGAATCTCGCCATAGCCAAAGCGCCGAAAACCCTGAATATAGGTGTTGGCCTGGCAGTAGCCGACCAGGATGCGCCGCAGCTGCTCAAGCGTCCGCTGTCGGTCGTCGGTCACCATGGTATGGATGTAACAGCCGATATCGAGGTCTTCCATACGCCGTCCGGCGCGCCGGGCGCCCTTGGCGATCTCCGCCAGCGAGTCTGGCACCTGACGGGCCGGCAGCCAGGCCAGCTGCACGCCGTCGGCCATCTCTCCGGCCAGCTGGAGCATCTTGGGATTGACCGCAGCCAGATAAATGGGCATCTGGCGCGGCGCCGGGACGCTCAGCTGAAAGCCCTGGGGTCGGTAAAAGCGACCCTCGTGGCTGACGCGTTCTCCGGCCAGCAGCCGGCGCAGCAGGCTCACGTACTCGCGCGTCCGGGCCAGCGGAAAATCCCAATCCAGACCGTGGAAGGTATTGATGTTGCGGGTGCTGACCCCCAGGCCGAGCCGGGCCCGACCCGGCGCAATCAGGTCGAGGGTGGCGGCCTGCATGGCGGTCAGGGTCGGCGGGCGGAGGTAGAGCGAGACAATGCCGGTGCCGATGTGAATGCGCTGGCTGCGGGCCAGCAGCGCCCCGACCATGGTGCAGGTTTCGGTGCCCCAGGCTTCGCCGACCCACACGCTGTCAAACCCGGCCGATTCCGCCCGCTGGACGATCTCGGAGCACAGGTCCATCGCCATGCCCAGCGGCGGCAGCCCCAATCCTATGCGCATCTCATATGTCCTTTCAGCCGGTTTCGCCGTCCAGTTCCTCGGCCAGCTCACTCCAGCTCGCGTAGTGTTCTTCCAGTTCCCGTTTGAGCGTGTCGTACTCGGCCGCGACTTCCCTGGCCCGCCCGGGGGCGGTGTAGACGCTGCGGTCCGCCATCAGCGCCTCGACCGCCCGCTGCTGTTCCTCCAGCTCGGCAATCCGCCGTTCGGTTTCCGCCATGCGCCGCTCTTGCCTGGAGCGCTGGGCGCGGGCGGCTTTGTGCCGAACCTGGAGCGCCTTGCCACGCTTGGCCTGGCGAACAGCGCTGAGCACCTCCTCAGGGTCCCCTCCCTTTGCCCTTTGCCCTTTGCCCTTTGCCCTTTGACTTTCCCCTTGACTTTCCCCCTCCTCGCCCGCCTCGCGTTCCTTGCGGGCCACAAAGGCGTCAAACGAGCCCGGGTAGGTCACCAGCCGGCCGTCTTGCAGCTCTATCACCTTGGTCACCAGACCGTCCAGGAAATCGCGGTCGTGCGAGACCAGCACAAAGGTGCCGCTGAACTGCTGGAGGGCCTGTTTCAGCACCTCCTTGGTCCGCAGGTCCAGATGGTTGGTCGGCTCGTCGAGGATCAGAAAGTTTGAGGCCTGGAGCAGCATTTTGGCCAGGACCAGCCGGCTCTTTTCGCCGCCGCTCAGCACCGCCACCGGTTTGTCAACCGCCTCCCCAGAAAACAGAAACGCCCCCAGCAGAGTCCGCAGCTGGGGCACGACATCGAAGGCCGCCCGGCTGGCGATCTCTTGATACACGCTGCGTTCGGTGGCGAGTTTGTCAGTCTGTTGCTGGGCATAAAAATCGAGCACCACCTGATGGCCCAGCACACGCTGCCCGCAGCTCGGCGCTTCCGTCCCGGCCAGCAGCCGGCTCAGGGTGGATTTGCCCGCTCCGTTCACGCCCAGCAGGGCAATCCGGTCGCCGCGCTCAATGGTCAGATCGAGATTGTTGAAGACCTGGACTTGCGAGGCGGCTGCTCCGCTCTTTTCGCTGGCATCCGCCTTGTCGTAGTATTTGCCGACTCCTTTCAGCTCCAGCACGACCCGGCCGCTGCGCGGGGCGCGCGGAAAGTGAAAGCGGACGCCGCTGGGAGGGGTCTGGGGGGCGGGCAGGCGTTCTATTTTCTCCAGCTGCTTGACGCGGCTCTGGACCTGGGCGGCCTTGCGCGCGTTATAGCGGAAGGTGTTGATGAAACGAGTGATGCGTTCGATCTCGGCCTGCTGCTCCTCGTAGGCTTTGCGGTCGGCCTCCAGGGTCTGGGCAAACTGGCGCTCAAAGGCCGAGTAGTTTCCGGTATAGTCGCTCAGGCTGTGGCGGTGGATGGCGGCGATGCGGGTCACGGTCCGGTCGAGAAACCGGCGGTCGTGGGAGACGATGATCACGCTGCCCGCATAGCCGCGCAGATAGCCTTCGAGCCACAGCACGGAGTCGAGGTCCAGATGGTTGGTCGGTTCGTCCAACAGCAGGATATCCGGGCCTTGGAGCAGCAGTTTGGCCAGGGCGATGCGCATCTGCCAGCCGCCGCTGAAGACCTCGCTTGGCCAGCCGAACTGTTCCTGGCGGAAGCCCAGCCCGCTCAACACCTTGGCCACCTGGGCGTCGGCGGACCAGCCGTCCAGCTCTTCAAAACGGTGCTGGAGCTGACCGTAGCGGGCCAGGGTGTCGGTCGTCCCGGTCTGGTCCTCGGTCTCAAGGACGGCGTGCAGACGGACCAACTCGCGCTGGATGGCGCCCAGCTCCGGCAGGGCCGAGCGGGCTTCCTCAAACAGGCTGCGTCCGCCAATCGGCGCGCCCTCCTGGGGCAGATAGCCGAGGCTGACCTCCCGTCCGCACTGGACCCGCCCGGCATCCGGTTCGAGTTGGCCCATCATCAGCCGGAACAGGGTTGTTTTACCGGCGCCGTTGGGACCGATCAGACCGATCCGGTCACCCCTGTTGAGCTGCCAGTTGAGCTTATGGAAGAGTTCCTGGCCGCCAAAGGCCAGAGAGAGATCGGTCAGCTGTAACATGACGACGTGAGCCCCTGTCCATCAACGGGGCAGTGTAGCGGAGGCCGCAGGCACAGACCAGCCTAGTCCTCTTCCTCTTCGGACGGAACCAGCAGGGGCTCGCCCAGGGTCCGGATAATCCAGCGATGGACATCGCCGACCAGGCCGAGGGCCGGGGGGCCGCTGTACAGCCAGTGGCCGAGGTCGGGATAGGTGTGCTGGTCCGCTCCCAACTCACGCACCAGGGCCTGGCAGGCGGCCGGCGGACTCATGCGGTCCGCCCCGCCGTGAACGACCAGGGTCGGGCAGTCGGGTCGGACATGGGCCACGGCCTCGCGGCTCAGCGTCCGGACGACACGGCCGGAATCGGGGATGAGTTGCCGCCCCAGCTCGGCCTGAAGGTCGGCGGCGAGGCCGGAGAACAGAAACTCGCGGGCGATGCCGGGTCGGGGGGGCGACAGCGGCCGGCTCCACAGCAGGGCCGGCAGGGCGGGCAGCCGGACCAGGGGCAGCGGCGGCCGGGCGTCGGGCAGCCACGAGCGGGGCAGGAGCGGGGTGCTGCACACGATGGCCCGAGGAGGAAACTGGACGGCCGATTGAAGGGCCAGCAGGGCGCCCAGGTCGGCGCCCCAGACCACCGGCGGCGCCCACAGCTGTCGCATGGCGGTGCTGACATCCTCGACGTAGTCTTCCAGCCGGACGCGACCCATGCGCGGGGCCGGCCGGCTGTCCGGGCGACCGCGCAGGTCGAGAGCCCAACATTCCCAACCGCGCAGGGCCAGGGCTGGAGCGATGGTCCGCCACATCCAGCTGCCCGCCCATAGGCCGTGGACCAGCAGCAGCGGGGCGGTAAACTTGTTGCGTTCGGGAAAGCTGACCTCCGCGCATAGGCTGGCCAGGCGTTGTTTCATAGCTCAGGATTGTGTGGCGAAGACGGTCCGGCCGGGGTAGACGGCGCGTTTGCCCAGCTGCTCCTCGATGCGTAACAGCTGGTTATATTTGGCCGTCCGCTCGCCACGGCTGACGCTGCCGGTCTTGATCTGGCCGGCGTTGACGGCCACGGCCAGGTCGGCGATCGTGGCGTCCTCGGTCTCGCCCGAGCGGTGAGACATCACCGTCGCATAGCCGTGGCTGTGGGCCAGCCGGACCGCCTCCAGGGTTTCGGTCAGGGTGCCGATCTGGTTGACCTTGACCAGGATGGCGTTGGCCACGCCCTGTTCGATGCCGCGGGCCAGGCGCTGGGGGTTGGTGACGAACAGGTCATCGCCGACCAGCTGAAGCCTGGTGCCCAGGGCCTGGGTCAGGAGCTGCCAGCCCTGCCAGTCGTCCTCGGCCAGGCCGTCTTCAATCGAGACCAGCGGATAGTGCTCGGCCCAGCGCTGATAGCGCTCGACCAGCTGGGCGGCGGTGCGCCGGGTGCCGCCCGACTTCTGAAACACGTAGGCGCCGTCCTGGTAGAGTTCGGTGGCGGCCACGTCAAGAGCCAGTCCGATCTGACGGCCGGGCTGGTAGCCGGCCCGCTCAATGGCGTCGAGCAGCAGGTCGAGCGCCTGCTCGTCAGAGCCCAGGTCGGGCGCGACTCCACCCTCGTCGCCGACCGCCGTGCTCAGACCCTTGGCCTGGAGCAGGCTTTTGAGGGCACTGAAGACCTCGGCGCCCATGCGCAGCCCATCGCCAAAAGACCGCGCCCCGAGCGGAACAATCATGAACTCCTGGATATCGAGGGTATTGGTGGCGTGCGCACCGCCGTTCAGCACGTTCAGCAGCGGAACCGGCAGGGTGCGCGCCCGGCCGCCGCCCAGCCAGCGGTACAGGGGCTTGCCGCTGGCCGCGGCGGCCGCCTTGGCCACGGCCAGCGAGGTGGCGATCATGGCGTTGGCGCCCAGCTTCTTCTTGTTGGGCGTGCCGTCGAGTTCGCACAGCAGACGGTCGAGGCCGGTTTGATCGCTGGCGTCCCTGCCGGCCAAACCCTTGGCGATGATCGTGTTGATATGGGCTACCGCCTGTTGCACGCCTTTTCCGCCGTAGCGCTTTTTGCGTCGATCACGCAGCTCCCAGGCCTCGTGGGCGCCGGTCGAGGCGCCGGACGGTGCGGCCGCGCGGCCGATCAGGCCGCTGGTCAGAATCACATCCGCCTCAACGGTGGGATTGCCCCGGCTGTCGAGAATCTCTCGACCCCGGACAGACTTGATCTTCATGCTGGTGTCTCCTCTCTGAGTCCTGCCTCACGCTGGGCAGGCACGGGGGCCTGCCCC
>JAAXHF010000324.1 GCA_012271025.1 Deltaproteobacteria bacterium
TCATGACCGATGCGGACGTGGACGGCTCGCATATACGGACTCTGTTGCTGACCTTTTTCTACCGCCAGATGCCGGGACTGATTGAAAACGGTCACATCTACATCGCCCAGCCGCCCCTGTATCGGGTCAAACGAGGCAAAACCGAACGCTACCTGAAGGACGAGGCAGCTCTGGACGAATTTTTGATTGACCTGGGGATTGAAAACGTCCGGGTCGGATCCTTGTCTGGAGAAAAATTGAAGGAGTGGATCGGGACGTTCCTGCGCTGCGAGAAGCTGTTCGAGATGGTTGAGCGTAAGCACAAAGATGTCCGGCTCGTGCGTGCTCTGCTTGCTCAATCCCGTCTTTCCCCGGCGGTGCTGACCGATACACCCCGCTTAACCGAGATCTGTCAGGCGGCCGAGTCGTTTGCCCACCACCACTTTCCCGACCTCATTCCGGTCTCTTTTTCGGTTGAGGCCGACACCACGCTTGGCGGCTCCCGCATTATCGCCACCGCCAAGCTCAATGGCTCGGGCATCCGAACGGTCTTTGACAGCGATTTTCTGCACTTTCCCGAGGTCCAAGAGATCGGTCGCCTGCTTGAGCAGCTGCGGGCGGCCGGCGAGGCGCCGTTTGTCGTGGTCCACAAAGACGAAGAGCACCCCCTGGCCCAGCAGCGCGATATTGTTGACTACATCCTGTCTCGTTCCCGCCAGGGAACCGAAATTCAACGCTATAAGGGGCTGGGAGAGATGAACCCCGAGCAGCTGTGGGAAACGACCATGAATCCCGACACCCGGCGTCTGCTCCAGGTCCGGATTGAGGATGCCTATGAGGCGGATGAAATCTTCGCTACACTGATGGGCGATGAGGTCGAACCCCGACGGCGATTCATTCAAGACAACGCCCTGGCGGCCAAAAACCTCGATATCTGATCCCAAGCTTTCCGACTGTCATGAAAGAAGCGCAGCGTCCCAGGAAAGGTGAACGATGATGACCGCCTCATCAGGAAGAGATCATCGTCCACCTTTCGTCAACATCGAACAAGAAATGCGTCAGTCCTATATGGACTACGCCATGAGCGTCATCATTGGCCGAGCCCTGCCCGATGTCCGGGACGGTCTCAAGCCGGTGCATCGCCGCGTGTTGTACGCCATGTCCGACCTGGGCAACGACTGGAACCGGCCGTATAAGAAGTCGGCCCGTATCGTCGGCGATGTGATCGGCAAATACCATCCGCACGGGGACACTGCGGTCTACGATACCATCGTGCGTATGGCGCAGGAGTTCTCGCTGCGCTACCCCTTGGTTGACGGTCAGGGGAACTTCGGCTCGATTGACGGCGACCCGCCCGCAGCCATGCGCTATACCGAAATTCGCATGACCCGCATGGCTGCGGAACTGCTGACCGACCTGGACCGGGACACGGTCGATTTTATCGCCAATTACGACGACTCAAGCCAAGAGCCGAGCGTTCTGCCGGCCAAGCTGCCCAACCTGCTCATCAACGGTTCGTCGGGCATTGCGGTTGGCATGTCGACCAATATCCCGCCGCATAATCTGGGCGAGGTGGTTGACGCGCTCGTGGCTCTGCTGGCCGACTCGACGCTGAGCAGCGGTCAGCTCATGCAGTATATCCGCGGGCCGGATTTCCCCACCGGCGGGTTTATTCACGGCGTGGTCGGCATCCGTGAGGCGTATGAAACCGGTAAAGGCATCGTTCAGATGCGAGCCCGGACCTCTATTGAGGAAAATGATCGAACGGGCAAGAGCAGCCTTATTGTCGAGGAAATCCCGTTTCAGATCAATAAAGCGCGCCTGATTGAGCGCATTGCCGACCTCGTCAACGAGAAGCGCATTGAGGGCATCTCCGATCTGCGTGACGAGTCGGATCGCGAGGGAATGCGGATTGTCATTGAGCTGAAAAAGGATGTCGTTCCCGACGTCGTCCTCAACCAGCTCTACAAGATGACCCCCATGCAGGACTCGTTTGGAGTGATTCTGCTGGCCATTGTCGATGAGCGACCGCAACTGCTGACCCTCAGACACAGTTTGGTCCATTTTTTGAACCATCGTCGGGACGTGGTGCGGCGACGGACCGCTTTTACCCTCGCCAAAGCCCAAGACCGGCTGCACCTGCTTGACGGACTGAAAATTGCCCTGGATAACCTGGACGCGGTGATTCAGCTCATCCGCGCCGGCGAGAATCCGCCCAACGTCCGGCGCCAGCTCACCACCCGCTTCGTGCTGAGCGAGATCCAGGCCCAGGCTATTCTGGACATGCGCCTCCAGCGCCTGACCCAGTTGGAGCAGGGAAAAATCATCAACGAGCACACCGAAACGGTTAGCTTGATCCAGCAACTGGAACACATTTTGGCCGATCCGAGTGAAATAGACGCGCTCATCGGCCAGGAGCTGCAAGACCTCAAGACGCGCTTCGGCGACGCACGCCGCACCGAGATTCTGGCCGCCAGCGCCGACCTGTCTGTCGAAGACCTGATTGCCGAAGAAGACATGGTCGTCACCATTTCCCACGCCGGCTATATCAAGCGGACGGCGGCCTCGCTGTATCGCTCGCAACGCCGCGGAGGACGCGGCATTGTGGCGGCGACCACGCGGGATGAGGATTTTGTCGAACATCTTTTTGTGTGTTCGACCCACGCCTATCTGTTGGTGTTTACCTCTTTGGGACGAGTCTATTGGATCAAGGTCCACGAGATTCCGCAGGCCGGTCGGGCCTCGAAAGGCAAGGCCATTATCAATCTGCTACCGCTCGGCGACGGGGAACAGATCTCAGCCTTTCTGCCCGTGCGCGAGTTCAAAGACGACGCCTACGTTGTCTTTGCCACCCGCAACGGCTTGATCAAAAAGACCGATCTGATGGCTTACTCCAACCCGCGCCAAGGCGGAATTATCGCTATATCTGTGGAGGATGGCGACGCAGTCATTGGCGTGCGGCTGACCCATGCCGAGCAGGATATCCTGCT
The DNA here is from genome assembly GCA_012271025.1 of Deltaproteobacteria bacterium. The sequence continues at coordinate 2,970 of JAAXHF010000324.1, forward strand.
GTCAACCCGGCGCGGCCAAGCCATCCGCTTCTCCGAGCGGGATGTCCGTCCGATGGGCCGGAGTACCCGAGGGGTCAAAGGCATAAGTCTGGAGGCGGACGACGAGGTCGTGTCCCTGGCCGTTCTGAACCCGGACGAAAGCCTGCTGACGGTCTCGTCTCTGGGCTATGGTAAACGGAGCAGTATGGACGCCTACCGGATCCAGTCGCGGGCGGGCAAGGGCGTCATCACCATACGGACGACCGACAAGACGGGCGAGGTTGTTGGCGTGCGGGAGGTGACCGACGATGACCATCTCATGCTGATCACCGATAGCGGACGGGTCATCCGGCTGCGTATGCGGGAGTTGCGCACTATCGGTCGCAACACCCAGGGGGTTCGGCTGTTTGATGTCGACCCTCAAGAGCGAGTTGTCAGTCTCGCCCTGCTGGCCGAAGACGAAGAAGAGGACAGAGAACAGATCGACACTGGCGTACGGTCTGCCGAACAGACCGTACGCACTACACAGGAGGACGTATGAGCGTACAGGTTGGGCAAGCTGCCCCGGATTTCACCCTTAAGACGAGCAAAATGCAGGATTTCACCCTGAGCGAGCACAAGGGCAAGAAAAACGTGGTTTTGCTCTTTGTGCCGCTGGCCTTTACCGGAGGGTGAACAAACGAATTTGGCTCCGTGCAAGCCAATATCGCCAGTCTCCAGAACGATGACACGCAGGTGGTTGGTATCAGCGTTGACAGCCCGTTTTCCTTGGACGCCTGGGCGGCCAAAGAGGGCTATGAATTTCCCCTGCTGAGCGATTTCAATAAAGAGGTCGCCGCCACCTATGACTCTCTCTATCCCGAGCTGCTGGTGTTCAAAGGGGTGGCCAAACGGACGGCTTTCGTGATCGACAAAAACGGCGTGATCCAGTACGCCTGGCTGAACGACGACCCGGGCACCCTGCCCGATCTTGACGAGATCAAAGCCTGTTTGCAGCAGTGTGGCTAAGCCTGTCCGGCCGGGCGTTGGTGCCCGGTCGGCTCGAGGCCGTCGGCATCAGTCGGCTGAGAGCGTTTCCGAAAAACCGAAACAAGTATGATACTCAGGACCGCCCAGCCGCCACACACGAGACCGTACAGCGTCCACAGATTTTTGGACGAGCCGTTCCGACCGGCAAAGACCCGGCACACAACGGCGTCAAGCACATGAATGAAGGCAGCGGTAGAAACCAGCTCCTGAAAATCGAGATCGTAGCCCAGAAACCGCAGCCCGGTCACATAGCCGAGAAAGATTTCAATATCCATTTGCTTCGTCCTTTTTGGTGCGATGACTGAAGAGAAAACAGTATTTGAACGACTCTATGAGCTTGGTGAGGAAAACTTCGCCCGGTTTGTCGAAGAGATGCTCACCAGTCCGGTTTTTGCCCAGAGCCTTGACCGCAGCCTGCGGAACGCGGCAGAAACCAAGGAAAAAGTTGACCAGAACATAACCGCCCTGCTGTCGCTTCTCAACCTCCCGTCCAAGGCCGATTACGACAGGCTGGCGGCCCAGGTGGAGACCCTCCAGGGCAGTTTGGTGAATCTGAATCTCAAGCTTGACCGGCTCCTGGCCGAACAGAAAAAGCCGCGGCGAAGCGCAAAGAAACGGGCCGTCGCCAAACACTGAACCTCCCTCGAATGCGTATGAAACGTCATCTGCTGTGTGTGGTGTGGGGGCTCAGCCTCTTGCTTATGGGCCAACCCGGCTTTGCCTGGGACGAGGCGCGCTTTGCCCAGAAAAAGACCATGGCCTACTCCTATGCGCTGCCCGACGGACAGGAAAATGGGCAGATACAGACAGTCATTGGTTCTCCACGGACCTACACCATCCAGACCAAGGACACCCTGCTCGACATCGCCCGCTACTTTGACCTAGGCTTCAACGAGATCCGCGCCGCCCACCCCCAGCTCGACACTTGGCTGCCCGAGGTGGGCTCGGAGATCCGCCTGCCGACCTTCTGGGTGCTGCCTAAAACGCGCTCCGCCGGGATGAATATCGTGGTCAATATTCCGGAAATGCGCCTGTACTATTTCCCGACTCGGGCCAAACATGGTGCCCAGGCTCTGGCAATGACCTATCCGGTCGGACTTGGCCGGGAGGACTGGCCGACGCCCCAAACGCCGTTTCGGATTCGAGGCAAAACGGCCAACCCGACCTGGGTGATTCCCCAGTCCATTCGGCAGGAACGGATACAGGAAAAGGGCTGGTCAGAGACCAGTATTCCCGGCGGCTCGCCGGCCAACCCGCTGGGCAAGTATCGGCTGGAATTGAGCCTGTCCCAGGCGTCCGGTGCGTACGCCATCCACGGCACGAACAACCCCTGGGCGGTCGGCAGAATGGTCACCCACGGCTGTATTCGGCTGTATCCCGAAGACATCGCGCGTTTCTTTGAGTTGGTGCCGGTCGGCAGTTCCGGCGAATTGACCTATCAGCCGGTCAAGGTCGGGATGCAGCACGGTCGGGTGTATGTCGAGGTTCACGCCGACATCTATGGCCTGGTGGCCGACCCATGGGCCGATGCCCAGCGCGTGGTGCAGGACAGCGGTTGGGCGCATCTGGTCGATCCGGCCCGGCTGCTCCGAGCCCTGCGCGAGCAGTCCGGCGTTCCGGTCGATGTGACGGCCGAGCCGCTGACCGCACTCTGGGATGATGCTCTCCCTGAAAAGGGCAACGTGATAACCGAGCATGGAAAATGAGATTACGTTTCCCTGTTGAGAAACACGATGGAACTCAAAGTACGGACCCGGAACAAAAACGACGTGGTTGATCTGACCCGGCAAATCGCCGAGCTGGTCCGGCAGGCCGATCTTGAACAGGGGCTGTGTCATGTCTATGTGCCCCACGCCACGGCCGCGATTATTGTGAACGAAAACGACGACCCGCAGATTGGCCAGGATTTGCTCACGGCTCTCGACGGCCTCATCCCCGAAGGCGTCTGGCTGCACGACAAGGTCGACGAAAACGGGGCGTCGCACCTGAAAGCGACCATTTTGGGTCCGAGCGAAACCGTGCCCATCCGGCGGGGACGCCTGGCGCTCGGCACCTGGCAGGCCATCATGCTGGTGGATTTTGACGGCCCGCGCGACCGGACGGCCATTGTGACCCTCACCCGAGCGTGAAGCAATGGTACGGTCAATCAAAGACTGGCCGGAATCGGATCGTCCCCGCGAAAAACTGATCGAAAAAGGGCCGGACTCCCTGTCCAATGCCGAACTGTTGGCGATTATCCTGCGAACCGGGAATGCCAGCAGTGGGCAGACCGCGTTGGATCATGGGCGGGCTCTGGTCCAGCAGTTTGACAACTCTTTTCGGCGACTTGCCGAGGCCGGCATTCGGGACTTGTGCGAGGTCAAAGGCATCGGCCCGGCCAAGGCCGCCCAGCTCCAGGCCAGCCTGGAAATTGCCAGACGGTTTGCCGCCGAGGAGCTGAAACAGGGCCAGCTGTTTCGCTCCTCGGCGGATGTCTTTCACCACTATCAGGAGCAGTTGGGCAGCCTCAAAAAAGAAGAGTTCCACGTCCTGCTGCTCGACGCCAAGAATCGCAAGATCAAGGATGTCCGCGTCTCGGAGGGCTCGCTGACCTCGTCTCTGGTCCATCCCCGCGAGGTCTTCGCCCCGGTGGTCCGGGAGTCGGCGGCGGCGGTGATTCTGATCCATAACCACCCCAGCGGCGATCCGGCTCCGAGTCAGGAAGATCTCCAGATTACGCGGCGCTTACGCCAGGTTGGCGAAATCATGGGGGTGCACATCCTCGACCATTTGATTATCGGCAAAGGCCGCTATGTGAGCTTCGTGGACGACGGGTATTGGGAGGCATAGGAGATGGGGCTCAACCGCGCGCTGGTCGGCAAACAGTATCCGGCTCAGGACTACGGCGTCACGGCCGAGGCGGTGGGCAAGTACGCCAGAGCCTATAACGAGGAGAACCCCCTCTTTTTTGAGGCCGGTCCGTCCCACAGCGTGCTTGCTCCGCCCATGTTCGGGGTCGTGCTGGGCTGGCTGCCGATCATGACGGTGGTGACCGATAGCGAGCTGAAGGTTGACGTGCTACGGCTCCTGCACGCCGAGCAGGATATGCGTTTTGTGCTGCCCGTGGTGTCGGGCGATATCATTACCAGCACCGCGACCCTGCTAGATATTGAGGATAAGGCTGGTGGGGAGTCGTTCACGCTGGCGGTGGACAGCACAAATCAGCGCGGACAGATCGTCCAACATATGCGTTTTGGGGCCTTCATCCGGGGTGAACGGCGGCGGGGCAGGAGTTTTGGGGCATTTGGCCCGTCACCTCAGGCTCAGCCGTTGCTACGCGTCGCCCAGTCCATCGACCCTGACCAGACTTACCGCTACGCCGAGGCCTCGGGCGACCGTAATCCCATCCACCTCGATGAGAACATCGCCAGACTGGCCGGCCTGCCGGGCATTATCGTCCATGGTCTGTGTACTATGGCCTTTACCTCAAAAGTGATGATTGATCACCTGTGTGATCGCGAGCCCAGCCGCCTGAAGCGGCTGCGGGTGCGTTTTTCGCGCCCTGTCTTTCCGGGCCAGACCATTACCACGGCTGTGTGGATACAAAGAGGAAACGTGTCGTCCTCTGGCATGAGTATGGTTGACACGTTTCCTCTTTACACCGAACCGACCAGCCGAAACAGTGTGTATATCTACGAGACCTACAATCCGGACGGCAAGGCGGTGGTGAAGGACGGCATTGCCGAAATCGCTCCGGCCTAGACCGGTAGAACTTCGCTAGAACGGCACATCATCGTCGTCCGGCACGGGCGGCGCCTCGTAGCCTCCTGCGCCCGAGCTGGCGCCACCGGACTCGTACTGGCCAGACCGGCCTTCGCCCCCTCCCCCGCCGAGGAATTGGACACGCTGGGCGACGATCTCGGTGACGTAGCGTTTGTTACCATCGCGGTCGTCGTAGCTGCGGGTCTGAATCCGGCCCTCAACATAGACTTGTCTGCCCTTGGACAGATACTGCCCGCAGGTTTCAGCCTGTTTGCCCCAGACTACGATATTGTGCCAGTCGGTGCGTTCCTGGCGTCCGTTTTCCTGGTCAAACCAGGTATCTGTGGTGGCGACAGGAAAGTTGGCCACCGCCCGTCCGCTCTGGGTAAACCGCACCTCTGGATCTCTGCCCAGATTGCCGAGAATAATCGCTTTATTGACCGCAGCCATGGCGTGTTCCCCCTACCCGGCAACCTACCAACCGTCTCTTTTCAAGTCAATCAGGAACGGCGTCCGTTGCTGATTGACCGGGGCTTGCCTATACTCTGAAGGGGAACGATGATCTCTTCCTGATGAGTGGTCATCATCGTTCCCCTTTGCTGAATGGAGGGTAGCGAGCTGTGATGGATACGCTTTCGACTCGCCGTGTGTGGGCGGTATGTAAAGAGGAAATGTGTCAACCATACTCATGCCAGAGGACGACACGTTTCCTCTTTTTTGTCATCTGGACTCTGCTCGGTGGTGTTCCGGCCCGGGCTGAGCCCGCCCAAGACACTCCGTTTGTGGAGACCGGCCGGCAGGGCATGGTCGTGACCGCCAATGTCCAGGCCAGTGAGGCCGGGCTGGAGATGCTGCGCCGGGGCGGCAATGCGGTCGACGCCGCAGTCGCGGCCTCGTTTGCGATCAGTGTGACGCGTCCCCAGTCAACCGGCATTGGGGGTGGCGGGTTTCTGCTGCTGTACCTGGCCCAAGACAAGAAAGTCCTGGCCTTTGACTTTCGGGAACGGGCGCCGCTTGGAGCCACCCGCGACATGTTCCTGCGGGAGGGCAAAGCCGTGCCGGCGCTGAGCCGAGCCGGCCCGCTGGCCGTCGGTGTACCTGGGCTGGTGGCTGGCCTCGTTAACGTACACGAACAGCACGGCAGCCTGCCGCTGGCCGAGGTGATGGCTCCGGCGATTGGCTTAGCCGAGAACGGTTTCCCGGTCTATCCGTTTCTGGCCCGGGCCTTGAGCTACCGTGAGGAGATGCTGGGCAACTCGCCGGCCACCCGAGCAGTCTATTTTCGGCAGGATCGCCTCCTGGGCGAAGGGGATGTGCTGATTCAGAAAGATCTGGCCACCAGCCTGCGGGCGATCGCAGCCACCGGAAAAGACGCCTTTTATCGTGGTCCTATTGCCAGGGCGCTGGTGGCCGAAATGGAAACTCAGGGCGGGCTCATCACCCAGGCCGACCTGGAGCGCTATCAGGTTATCGCCCGCCCGCCGATGTCCGGGAGCTTTCAAAACGCCCGGATCTACGCCATGCCTCTGCCCAGCTCGGGCGGGGTGCTGATCATCCAGATGCTGAAGGTGCTGGCGGGTTTTCCGATACAGAAGTTCGGCTTTCATACCCCGACCGCGACCCATGTGTTGACCGAGACCCTGCGCCTGGCCTTTCGGGATCGGGCGCGTTACCTGGGCGATAGCGATTTTGTTGAGGTGCCGGTCGAGATGCTGGTCTCGGACGACTATAGCCGCAGCCTGCGGACCACCATTGATCTGGCCAAGGCCGGCTCCAGCCAGGATATTCCCGACGCGCCGGGGAAGATTGAATCGACCAGCACGACCCATCTGTCGGCCATTGACGCGGCCGGGAACGCCGTGTCAACAACCCAGACCGTCAACCTGTTCTTTGGCAGCGGCATGATGGTGCCCGGCACCGGGATTATGCTCAACAATGAGATGGACGACTTTAACGCCCAGCCGGACGAGCCGAACGCCTTTGGGCTGCTGGGCAAGACCGATGCCAACGCCGTGGCGCCGGGTAAGACCCCACTCAGCAGCATGACGCCGACGATTGTGACCCGTGACGGACGCGTCCGCCTCGTCGTCGGCGGACCGGGCGGCTCGCGGATTATCAGTTCGGTGTTGCAAATCCTGCTCGGGGTGTTGGCCTATGAGCAGTCTCTGCCGCAGGCGATGTTTGCGCCACGCATTCATCATCAGTGGTTCCCCGACCGGCTCGATGTGGAAGTATGGGACGGCGCGCAAGACGAGGGTCTGGTCGAAGCGCTGAGACAGCTGGGCCACACCGTGCGGGTGCTCGAATCCGGTCCGGGCAAGTTCTCTCGTTTCGGCAATATCCAGGCGATTCACGTCGATCCGGATTCGGGTCTCATCACTGGGGTGGCCGACCCGCGGGCCGGTGGCCGTCCGCGTGGGTTCTGAAGGGAAAGGGCAGCTGTATGAGCATCGACATTGACTACTATAATCTGGAAGACCTCTTCGGCCAGGAAGAGCGTCTGGTGCGGGATGTGGCACGGCGCTTTATTGACGACGAGTTCATGCCCCGCATCCAGCACTGCTTCCGTGAGGGCCGGTTTCCCACCGAGCTGATCCCTCGCTTGGGTGAACTCGGCTTTTTAGGCATGACCCTGCCGACCGAGTACGGCTGCGCCGGACTCAATAACATCGCCTATGGCCTGGTCAGCCAGGAGCTGGAACGGGGCGATAGCGGCCTGCGCTCGTTTGCCAGCGTACAGTCCTCGCTGGTCATGTACCCCATCTTTCAGTTTGGTTCGGATGAGCAGAAAAAATTCTGGCTGCCCCGACTGGCCACGGCCGAAGCGGTCGGCTGTTTTGGGCTGACCGAGCCGGACTTTGGCTCAAATCCGGGCGGGATGCTGACCCGGGCGCGCAGGGAGCGGGGCGGTTATGTGCTGAACGGCACCAAGCGCTGGATCACCAACGGGTCGATCTCCGACCTGGCCGTGGTGTGGGCCAAGCTTGAGGAGGACGGCACGGACGTGATCCGCGGTTTCCTGGTCGAGAAGGAACGCACGGGCTTCACCCGCCGCGACATTCCGGGCAAATTCAGCTTCCGGGCCTCGGTCACCTCCGAGTTGATTTTTGAAGACTGCTGGATCCCCGAGGACAACCTGCTGCCCAAAACCGGTGGCCTCAAATCGCCCCTGATGTGTCTGACCCAGGCGCGCTACGGGATTGCCTGGGGCGCGCTGGGCGCGGCCATGGCGTGTTATGAGTCGGCCCTGGAGTATGCCCAAAACCGGGTCATGTTCTCCCGGCCGATCGGCGGCTATCAGCTCGTGCAGGCCAAGCTGGTGACCATGATCACCGAAATCACCAAGGGCCAGCTGCTGGCCTATCGTCTCGGCACACTCAAGGACGCCGGGACCATGCGACCCCAACAGGTCAGCATGGCCAAGATGAATAACGTCTCGACGGCGCTGCACACTGCCCGGCTGGCCCGCGACATCCTGGGCGGCAACGGGATCACCGATGACTATCCGGTCATTCGGCATCTGTTGAATCTGGAGACGGTCAATACCTACGAGGGGACGGAAGACATCCACCGCCTGACCATCGGCCGGGACGTGACGGGACTGAACGCGTTTGAGTAAGGCCGGATACAAGACGGAGTCCATTGAGCGGCCAGGAAGAGGAACCGTGTCAACAGTGCATTGTGGCTTGATGACACGGTTCCGCTTTGGGACGCGACGGGTGAGGCTGTTGCAGGTCAGGGACCTCGAAGACTGGATAGACCGCGACGCGTTGCTGCGTGACGATACCCCCGAGCCGCCGTATTGGGCTCTGGTGTGGACCGGCGCTCGCAGCCTGGCCAACTACGTTGAGGAACATGTCGCCTGCGCCGACCAGTCCGTCCTCGACCTCGGCTGCGGGCTGGGCTTGACCGGCATTGTGGCCAGCCTCAAGGGCGGCCGGGTGACCTTTGCCGACCACGAGCCCCAGGCCCTGGCCTTTGCCCGCGCCAACGCCGCGCTGAACGGCTGCTGCGGCTACCGGACCCAACAGCTCGACTTCAGCCACGACAGCCTTGAGCAGCGCTTTTCGCTGATTCTGGGAGCCGAACTCGTGTACGACCGTCCCCTGTTTGCGGTCCTGATCGATTTTCTGCTGCGGCATCTGACGCCGGACGGCAGCGCGCTGCTGGCCGATGCCCATCGGACCAATACCGACGAGTTCTACCGCCAGCTTGACGCGCGAGGGCTGGCGTGGACGCGAACGGCCGTGCAGGAACGCGAGGACAATCTTCCCCTGACCGTCGATATCGTGACCGTGCGACCAGGAAGAGATCATCGTTCACCTTGAAGGGCCAGCCATGGTAAGCCAGCGGACAATCCACACCGTGTTTCGCATCCTGCGGCGGGAGGCGCCGCACTGGAACGCCCCGGTTGTGACCCACATGGCCAGCCTGTCGCGCGATCCCTACCAAGTGCTCATTGCCTGCCTGCTCAGCCTGCGGACCAAGGACGAAACCACCGGGCCGGCCGCCCGGCGTCTCTTCTCGCTGGCCGACACGCCCGACAAGATGCTGCGTCTGGCGCCCAAGCAGATCGAGCGCGCCATCTATCCGGTCGGCTTTTACAAAACCAAGGTCCGAACCGTCATCGACGTGTCACGTCGCATTATCGAGGAGTACGACGGACACGTCCCGGATGACATCGACGAGTTGGTGGGCTTCAAGGGCGTTGGTCGCAAGACGGCGAATCTGGTCCTGACCCAGGGTTTTCAGAAGCTCGGCATCTGCGTCGACACCCATGTCCATCGCATCTCGAACCGCTGGGGCTATGTTCGTACAAAAACCCCGGAGCAGACCGAGATGGCCCTGCGCGACAAGCTGCCCCAACAGTACTGGATCGAGATCAACGATCACCTCGTTGCCCTGGGCCAGACGATTTGCCATCCGACCTCGCCCCGGTGCAGCCAGTGCCCGCTGGAACGTTACTGCGACAAACTGGGGGTCGTACGCAGCCGCTGAATCCCACCTCACCGCCGGAAAGAGGAAACGTGTCGTCCAATCATAGGAAGGATGTTGACACGTTTCCTCCAGCAAGAGGAAACGAGTTGTCCAATCACAGGAAGGATGTTGACACGTTTCCTCCAGCAAGAGGAAACGAGTTGTCCAATCACAGGAAGGATGTTAACACGTTTCCTCTTCTCACCACCCGCACAAAGCTGGCCTGGGTGGCGATCCTGTATTTTGCCCAGGGGCTTCCGGTCGGACTGCCGTTTTCGGTCTACTTTCGCGCCCATGGGATGAGTCTGGAAGAGATCGGCCTGCTCAGCCTGACCGGCCTGCCGTGGGCGCTCAAGTTTGTCTGGGCTCCGGCCGTAGACCTGCGGGGCAAGCGCCGGACCTGGATTGTGGTCTGCCAGGCACTGCTGGCGCTCAATATCTGCCTCCTGCTGGCGTGTGATCCCACCCGGCTGACCAGCCTCAGCTGGGCGCTCCTGATTGCCCTGCCTTTTTTGTCGGCGACCCAAGACATCGCCATTGATGCCTATACGATTGAGCTGCTCAATGAGGAGGAAATCGGTCCGGCCAACGGCATCCGCGTCACCACCTACCGGCTGGCCCTGATCTGTACCGGTGGTGTTTTTGTGGCCCTGGCTGGCCTGGTCGGCTGGGCGGTCGCCTTTGCCGGGGCTGCGCTGGTGCTGGCCGCTTCGGCCGTCTTGAGCAGTCGGGCGCCCGAGCTGACGCGACCACGTCCCCAGACGGCCGAATGGGGGGCGGAACTCAGGCGGGTGTGCATCGGTCCGCTCCAGAGCTTCTGGCAACGTCCCGGTATGGTCTATGTCGGGCTCTTTATTCTGAGCTTCAAACTCGGCGATATGGCCCTTGGTCCGATGGTGGGTCCCTTCTGGGTGGACCGGGGGTTCAGCCTCCTGCAAATCGGGACGGTGCCGGGAACGCTGGGGGTTGTGGCGACCATCCTGGGGGCGCTGCTGGGCGGTAAACTGACCCAGTCGTGGGGCCTGTTCAGAGCCTTGTGGATCCTCGGCGCTGCCCAAGCCGCCTCCAATCTGGTCTACGCCGCAGCTGCCGCGCTGCCGCCCTCGGCATTCCTGATGTACACCGCCTCGGTTGTCGAATCGTTCTGCGGCGGGCTGGGCACCGCGCCGTTTCTGGCTTTTCTCATGTACATCTGCGACAAGAGCCGAGCCGCCACGCAATACGCGTTGCTGAGCGCGCTGTTCGGCCTCAGCCGCTCGGTGTCGGGCGCGTTTTCCGGGGTACTGGCCGAGAGCCTGGGCTATGCGGCGTATTTTACGGCGACCTTTTTCTTGGCCTGGCCGGCGTTTTTGCTCTTGCCGTGGGTGCGAAAGTGGATTAGGCAGGAGGGGGCTGAGGAGCGTACCGGCGGTGAAGAACCGGAGAGCACATGAAAAAAATACTCGTGTTCGTTTTTACGGGGCTTGGGATAGTGCTAACGCTCCTCATCCTCGTTGGTGTGGTGATTGACCTCGCAGCGTATGATCGCACCAGGGGCGGATACGAACCGCCTCATACCGCCTACACCGGCCAGCCCATTAATTGGGAGGAAGCCGATGTGACAAAAACCGGCGTGGTGCGCCGTGGCTATGTCCTGCACGCCCTGTTTGATTGTACGAGCGGGATGATCAGTTTTGAGATATTCGGACAGCAAATTCAGTTCCGCAAAGTGTCGCAGCGAGGGATCATCGTCCATAAACCGCGCGAAGCGTGCATGGAAAGAGGGTTTCGGCCAGAATTCTAAGACGCATTGACAGGAAGAGGAAACGTGTCAACAGTTCCTCTTTGGAGCCATCATGAATCTTATTCACACACTATACGAGCCACCGGGCGACGGCCCACACCCGACTCTGCTGACCTTGCACGGCTGGGGCGCCAATGCGCTTGACCTGTTGGGCTTGGCCCCCCATCTGTGCGGCGGGACGCTGCTGGTCCTCTGCCCCCAAGGCCCCGTGCAGGTGCCAATCGGCGGCGGAGCGGTCGGCTACGGCTGGTTTCCCCTCACCGGCGCCGGACCGGTCAATGTCCAGGCGGTTCTTGAGGCCCGGGAGCAGCTCCAGACCTTTCTGGCCGAGGCGCTCGGGCGCTATGCCATTGACCCCAAAAAGCTGGCGTTGCTGGGTTTCAGTCAGGGTGGGGTCATGGCCTACAGCCTGGGTCTGGGGGAGCCTGAACGGTATGCCGGCTTGGCCGCTCTGAGTTCGTGGCTGCCCAAGGATCTGTTGAGCGTCTTTCCGGATGTGCCGGCCACCGAACAGCTGCCGGTCCTCATTCAGCACGGCAGCCAGGACGAGTTGGTCGATGCCGGTCGCGCCCGCCAGTCGGTTGAAATCCTGCGTAATGTGAATGTCCCTCTCACCTATCGCGAGTATGAGATGGGACATCAGATTAACGCCGAGAGCTTGCGCGACCTCTCGACCTGGTTGCAGGAAAAAGTCGTCTCGCCAATTCAGCTGGCCTCCTGAGCGTCGTGCAGGAAGCGCCGGACCTGGCGCACGAACAGGTCCAGTTGATCGTGATGAACCCAGTGACCGGCGTTGGCCACGGTCACGATGCTGGGCTGCCGAAAAGCATCCGCCCGGCCGTCCTTTTCCGGGTCGGACGCCCACGAGTCGGCGCCCCGCAGGAGCAGGGTCGGGCAGGTAATCCGCCCCCAGATATCCTGGGCGTCGGTCATATTGAACCGGTAGGGCGACTGGGCCCGCACATAGTTGTCGAACTTCCAGGTATAGCTGCCGTCCTCGTTCCGATTGGCCCCGTACAGCGTCAGATGGTGGGCCTGCTCCTGACTGAGCCGGGGGTTGGCGTTGCGCATGCGCTCAACAGCCTCCTCCAGGGTTTTGTAGCGGCGCGGCAGCCGACTGGCAAAATCGCGCATCTGCGAGACCCATACCCGCATACGCTCGTGGGCGGTGTTGGGTTGGGCGGCCAGCATGTCGGGCGGGGGACCCAGCCCCTCGATGGCGACGACTTTTTTGACCCGGTCCGGGTACACCCCGGAGTACTGGAGGACGATCCCGCCGCCGAGCGAGTGACCGATCAGGGTGACCGGAAACCGGCCGGTCTGGGCCAACAGCTGGGCGATATCGACCACATGCTCGATCATGGAGTACTCGCTGCCGCGAGCCCACTCCGAGTCGCCGTGTCCGCGCAGGTCGGGGGCGATGATGTGATAGTCCTGGCGAAAGGTCTGGGCGACCCAGTCCCAGTTCCGGCAGTGGTCCCGCCCGCCATGAATGAGTGCCATCAGCGGCTTGTCGGGATTCCCCCAGTCGACGTAGTGGAGTTTGAGGCGTTGGGAGTAGAAGTAGTGTGATGTCGGCCCGATGATGTGTTGTCCCGGCATAGGTGTTCCTCTCTGGTCCGGATTGTAGCCAGGGACAACCCGGTGCCGCAACTCCGGGGAGACGTGTTCCGGGCGACCATGATTTTTCCGTGCATTGCTGCCATGATGTTCCCTTGCCGCGCGTACTATTCACCTTGGGGGACTCCGATGCCGACCCTGGACTTCAATCCCATTGAGCAAGTCTTTGCCCAGCTCAAAGCGCGCCTGCGGGCGGGGGCGCCGCGCACGGTGGCCCGCTTGTGGACGGCGGTGGGCCGGGCCCTCGCTGCCGTCTCCCCTGCCGCCTGCGCGCACTATATCCGCCACGCCGGCTATCGCCTCGCTAC
>JAAXHF010000193.1 GCA_012271025.1 Deltaproteobacteria bacterium
GCATAGCCGCCCTGCTTGCCGCGCCCGCCGGCGATCCAGAAGATTTCGTCATAGGCCGACAGGGCCCGGGCCGCGGCGACGGCGTTGGTCGCCTTGCTGTCGTTGACGAAGGAGACCGTCCTGCCGCCGTCGGCGACCTCGCCGACCCTTTCTTGGCGGTGGGGCAAGCCGGCGAAGGTTGCGAATGCCGCGGCGACGGTTTCCGGCGCGATGCCCAGCGCGCGGCAGGCGGCCCATGCCGCCGCCGCATTCTGATGGTTGTGGGCACCGCGGAGGGCGGTCGCGCCGCCGAGATCGACCGGGATGCCGGCGCTGCCGGAACCGGCCGCGGTATCGTCGCGAAGGATGCCGTCCAGCACGCCGACGCCGCCGTCGACGTGCGTCCGGCCGGAAACGCGGACGACTGTCTGTCCGGCCGCTTCCGCCTGCTTTGCCAGGTCTCGCGCCATCGGGTCGTCGACGCCGACGACAACGGTCGCGTTCGGCGCGGCAAGATCGAACGACCGGCGCTTGGCGGCGATATAGCCGTCCAGGCCGCCGTGCCGCTCGAGATGGTCTTCGGCGATATTCAGCAGGACGGTGACTTGCGCGCGCAGGCTGTACGTCCGGTCGAGCTGATAGGAGGACAGTTCGAGGACGTAGATTTCGCCTGCGCCCAGCGGCTCCAGGCCAAGGGCGGGCGGGCCGAAATTGCCGCCGACTTCGACCCGTCTGCCGGCCGCGCGCAGGATATGGCCGATCAGCGCGGTCGTCGTCGACTTGCCGTTCGTGCCGGTAACGGTCACGCAGGTGGCGGCCGGCACCGACCGGGCGAGCAATTCGATATCGCACAGGATTTCGGCATTGGCGGCGCGCGCCGCTACCGCAACCGGGTGCGGCGCCGGAAATGCATCCGGAATGCCTGGGCTGAGGACCAGCGGCAGGTCGGCGGTCCAGTCGACGGCGCCCAGGTCGGTCGCGGCGATTCCGGCGGCGGTGGCGGCCGCGCGGCCCGCCTCCGCATCGTCCCACGCCAGGACGTCGGCCCCGCTCTCGGCCAGCGCGCGCGCCGTCGCCAGCCCGGCAACGCCGAGGCCCATCACGGCAATCCGCTTGTTGGCGAAAGAGGGCACGGGGATCATGGCGCCTACCGCAGTTTCAGCGTCGAGAGGCCGACGATCGCCAGCACCGCGGCGATGATCCAGAAACGCACGACGATGGTCGGCTCCTGCCAGCCCTTCTGCTCGAAGTGATGGTGGATCGGCGCCATGCGGAAGACGCGCCTGCCGGTCAGCTTGAACGAGGCGACCTGGACGATCACCGAAAGGGTCTCGAGCACGAACAGGCCGCCGACGATCGCCAGAACGAGCTCATGCTTCACGGCGACCGCGATGGCGCCGAGGGCGCCGCCCATCGAAAGCGAGCCGGTATCGCCCATGAACACCATCGCCGGCGGCGCGTTGAACCAGAGAAAGCCCAGCGCGGCGCCGACCAGGGAGCCGCAAAAGACCGCGATCTCTCCGCTGCCGGGAACGAAGACGATCTGCAGATAGCCCGAAAAGACGATGTTGCCGGCCAGATAGGCGATCAGGCCGAACACGCTGGCCGCGATCATGACCGGGACGATCGCGAGCCCGTCCAGCCCGTCGGTCAGGTTGACCGCATTTGAGGCACAGACAATCACCAGGGCGGCGAACGGAATATACCACCAGCCCAGGTCGGGCCGCAGGTCTTTGAAAAACGGAATTGTCAGGCTGGTGTCAAAGCCCGGCAGGCAGATCAGCCACACGGCCGCCCCCAGGGCCAGGACCAGCTGACACAACAGCTTATATTTCCCCCTGAGCCCCACCGAATTCTTACGCGCTACCTTGCGGTAGTCATCCACGAAACCGACCGCTCCGAAGCCGACCGTCACCCCCAGCGCCAGCCACACATAGGGGTTGCTCAGATCGGCCAGGAGCAGGGTGGCAACCGTCAGGGAGAACAGAATCAGCGTCCCGCCCATGGTCGGCGTTCCGGCCTTGCTCAGATGCGCCTGCGGACCGTCAGGCCGGATCTGCTGGCCGACCTGCAGGGCGGTCAGCCAGGCGATCAGCCGCGGGCCGAGAAAAAAGGACACCGTCAGCGCCATGATGGCGGCCAGCAGCGTCCGAAAGGTGATATAGCGGAAGACGTTGAGCACCGAGTAGCTGGTATGGAGCGGATACAGCAGCAGGTAGAGCATCAGCCGACCTCCCGTGCGGAGAAATAGTGGCGGACCTCCTCCCGGTCATCGAAGTGATGCTTGCGGGTTCCGATAATCTGGTAGTCCTCGTGACCCTTGCCGGCAATCACCACCACGTCTCCGGGCCGGGCCCCGTCCAGAGCGGCCCGAATCGCGGCCCGACGGTCGGCCAGGATCACATAGCCGCGCCGGGCGGCGGCCAGGGCCGACGGTTCGTCCAAGCGTCGCACACCGGCCTCGACCAGACCGCGTTCGGCGTCGGCCAGAATGCGCTGCGGATCCTCGCTACGCGGATTGTCCGAGGTTAAAACAACCAGGTCACTCAGCCGACCGGCGGCCTGACCCATGAGCGGCCGCTTGCCCCGGTCCCGGTCACCACCACAGCCAAAGACCGTCAGCAGACGTTTGGGGGTCAGCGAACGCACCGAGCGCAGGGTCTTGTCGAGCGCGTCGGGTTTATGGGCATAGTCGACAATCACCTCAAACGCCTGGCCGACATCGAGCCGTTCCAAACGCCCGGGTACCCTGGGACAGGCGGCGATGCCGGCCGCAATCGTCTCGGCCGGCACGCCCAGGGCGTGGGCCGTGGCTGCGGCGGCGACAATATTGTACAGGTGCGGCTCCCCAATCAGGGCCGACGAAAACGCGACCGGCCGGCCCTCCAGACGCAACACCCCGCGCAGGCCGCCCAGGCTGTGTTCACGCGCCGAGACCGAGACCAGCGCGTCGGCCCGGCAGCCGTAGGTGATCAGCCGGCCGGGCAACCGGTAGCCGGCCAGCTTCTGGCCCCACGGGTCATCGACATTGACCGCAGCAAAGCGCTCGGCCTTGGGCGAGTCGGCCAGCCCGGAGCGGAACAGTCTGACCTTGGCGGCAAAATAGTCGTCCAGGTCGGCGTGAAAATCGAGGTGATCGCGGCCCAGATTGGTAAACACCGCGCCGTTCCACTGGCAGCCGCGGACCCGTTCCTGGACCAGGGCGTGGGACGAGACCTCCATGACCGCGTGGTCTACGCCAGCGTCGGCCATGGTGGCCAGCAGGGACTGGAGTTCGACCGCTTCGGGTGTGGTAAAGGGCGCCGGCTGTTGGCGTCCCTGGTAGCGATAATTGACCGTACCAATCACGCCGGGCGACCAGCCCATGGCCAGCCAGATGGCCTCCAGCAGGTAGGTCGTGGTGGTTTTCCCGCTCGTGCCGGTCACGCCGACCAGCGACAGCCGAGCGCTCGGCTGTCCGTAAAACCGGTCGGCCATCAGCCCCAGCAGACGCCGTGGCGCCGCGCAAGCGATCAGGCCGAGCGGCCGGGCAGAGCCCGACAGCCGCCCTTGGACGGCGGGGTAGTGGTCGTCGGCCACGACAAGGGCGGCGGCTCCGCCCCGCAGGGCGTGGTCTATGAACGCCGTACCGTCGGTCTTCGTCCCCGGCAGGGCGAAAAACACGGCTCCGGGCCGCACCTGGCGCGAATCATAGGCCAGCTGCTCAATGGGGATGTCCAGGCAGCCTGCGGTCTGTACATCGAGGCCCGAGGGCAAGAGATCGGCCAGCCTCACAGCACCCCCTCCTCAACACCGGTCGGCCGGGTCGGAGCCAGGCTCAGACGGTAGAACGGCTGGGCGGTGTGTGGGTCGTGCTGTACGGCCTGAGCGACGACATAGCCGCTCCCGGTCGTGCTGACCCGCCAGCCGTTTCGGTCGGCCAGACGCAGGGCTTCACGCAGGCTGAGACCCAGAAAATTCGGCCGCCCGAGCCCATCCGGGCTGGGAGACGGGTCGGACCGGGTCGGGCCGGCGACCTGGACCGGAACGGGTGCGGCCTCGACGCCCAGCGCAGCCACAGCCTGGCTGGCAATGGCCCGGAAAACCGGCGCGGCAACCTGACCGCCATAGTATCCACCCCGACGCGGTTCATCGACCGTGATGGCGATCACCAGCTGTGGCGTATCGGCCGGCACGATGCCGACAAAAGAGGCAATATGCGCCTGAGCCGAATAGGCGCCCTCGTCGTCGAGCTTCTGGCTCGTTCCGGTCTTGCCGGCAACCCGAAAGCCTTCGAGCCGGGCTCGCCAACCGGTTCCGCCGGGTTCAACCACCTGTTCGAGCAGTCCGACCACCTGTTGTGCCGTCTCGGGCCGAACCGCCTGCCAGACGTACTGCGGACGGTTGGCCTCGAGCACCGTCCCCTCGCTATCCCGGATGTCCTGGACGACATACGGCCGCATCAACACCCCATCGTTGGCCAGGGTGGCAAACGCGGCGGCCAACTGCAGCGGAGTGACCGCCACCCCATAGCCAAAACTCACCGTGGCCAGCTTGATATCCGGCCAGTGCCGATCCGCGGACAGCAGGCCCGAACTCTCGGCCGGCAGATCAATCCCACTGGTCTGGCCCAGACCGAACGCGCGCAGATACCGGAAGTAGGTTTGCTGACCAAGCCGCTCGACGACTTTGGCCGCCCCGATATTACTCGAGTGCTTGATGATCTCGGCAAAGCTCAGCCAGCCGTGCGGCCGGTGGTCCTGGACCGTCCGCCGACCGATCCGATAGCGACCCTGTTCACAAAAGATTTGCTCCTCGGCGTGGACCAGCCGACTGTCCAGTGCGGCTGCGGCCAGCAGGGCCTTGAGGGTCGAGCCGGGCTCATAGACCTCGCTGACCAGCCGATTGCGACGGTCTGCGGCCGGTGTGGCCGCCGGGTTGTGGGGATCGAAACTCGGCACCTGGGCCATGGCCAGGACGGCAAAGCTGCGGGGATCGAGAATGACGACCGTGCCGGCCTTGGCCGCATGCACCTCAACCGCCCGGGCCAGTTCGTGCTCGGCGATGTATTGCAGTCTGGCATCGAGGCTGAGGCGAACCTCGAAGGTCCGGCTGGGTGCCGTGTCCACACCCTGGGCAAAAATCACCCGGCCAAAGGCGTCGCGCAGTCCGGTCAGTTCGGCCGGTCGGCCGCGCAAATAGTGGTCATAGGACTGCTCGACGCCGGCCAGCCCCTTGGCATCAATATCGGTGAAGCCGAGCAGTGGTGCAGCCAGACTGCCCTGAGGATAGACCCGCCGCTCACTCGGCTGACTGCCAATCCCGTCAATACCCAGGCTGCGAACCTGGGCCGCCAGCCGGGGCGAGACCCTGCGTTGTAACCAGACAAACGAGGCCGATTTTTTCAGCCGTTGGGCGACCTGTGGAGCCGGCACACCCAGGGCCGCGGCCAGAGCCGGCAGCCGCTCATCAACCCCGTCCGGCAGCTGAGCAGGGTGGGCGAAAAGGGACTCGGCCGCCAGGCTCAGGACCAGCGGCGTCCCGTTCCGATCAACAATCGTCCCCCGCTGCGAAGTCCAGCGAATCCGCTTGTGGTGTTGATTGGCCGCCTGGTCGGCCAACTCCCGGTGTTGGACAACCGTCAGCTCGACCAGCCGAGCGGCGACCAGCACGAGGCCCAAGCCCATACACAACGCGGCGATCCACAACCGTTTCTTCATCCCCCCTCCTCATCGTTCTTGGCGGACCGTCTTGACCTGCTTGACCTGACCAGCCCGAGGCAGGCCGAGTCCCAAACGCTGGCGTGCCAACTGGGTAAGACGACCCGATGCCGTCAGCCGACTCCACTCGGCTTCGAGGCGGCGCTGCTCGGCCTCAAGCGTTTGCAGCAGGTGGCGCGTGTCCGACAGCGCATAGCCGGTTGCCACGACCTGCAGCCGAGTCCAAATCTGGGCGCAGACCAGACCTAGGCCGAGCAGGGCGACCAGGCCATGACCCAGCCACCGACGCGCAGGACTCGAATGCGGCATGCTGTTCTTCCTCTCTCCACCAATCTTCCTCTAGCCATAGCGCTCTACCGCACGCAGCCGCGCGCTGCGGGCACGCGGGTTCGTGGCCAACTCTGATCGGGTCGGGGTCAACGGTTTCGGTGTCAGGATCTTCACCTTTGGAGACCACCCACAGGCACACAGCTGGAGCCGGGGCGGGCACACACACGAGGCTGCCCAGCGCCGGAAGGCGGTCTTGACCAGGCGGTCTTCCAGAGAATGATAGGCCAGGATGACCAGCCGGCCACCCGGCTTGAGCAGACGATAGCCGTCAGCCAGGAAGGTGGACAAATGGTGGAGTTCCCGGTTGACCGCGATGCGGAGGGCCTGAAACGCCCGGGTAGCCGGATGGACGGACGAACGGGCCGAGCGGGGCGGCCGCTTGATGACCTGCTCAATAGTCCGGACCAGGGCGACGGTGGTGGTCAAGGGAGACTTTTTACGCGCCTCGACCACGGCGCGGGCCAGCGCGCTAGCAGCCGGCTCCTCGCCCCACTCGCGGAAGATCTGACGCAACTCGGCCTGGCTGGCGCGATTCACCACATCGGCCGCGCCACCGGGCTCGGTCCGGTCCATCCGCATATCGAGCGGACCGGCGCGCAGCAAGCTGAAGCCCCGTTCGGCATCCTCAATTTGCAGCGAGGAAAAGCCCAGGTCGAGCACCGCGGCGTCAACGCCCGACCAGCCCAGCCGGGCCAGGGTCGCCAGCGAGCGGCTGAAATTTTCCTGGACCAGGGTGATGCGAGCGCCCCAGTCGGCCAGGCGCTGTCGGGCCACGGCCAGCGCGTCAGCATCGCGGTCAAGTCCCAGCAGCCTGCCCTTCGGCCCCGTGCCAGCCAGCACCGCGGCGGCGTGGCCGCCGCCGCCCAGGGTGCCGTCCAGCACGTCGGCGTTGGGCCGCAGCCGCAGCTGGACGAGCGTCTCCTCAAGCATCACCGGCAGGTGACCTGAAACAGGGGCGCGGGACGGGCTGGCCAGGACCGTCTCCATGAGGCCTGTGTGCTGGCACGGGTCCATATCAGTCTGTTACAGGCGCGAAGGGAAAAGGGGTGAACCGAAGCACGATTTCGTAGAGAACTCGTGGCGCCCGCCAGACACTGCCGCTCCTCATCCTCCACCTCCCAGTCGTCTGCGACACATCCCCCCGACTATAATCGTC
>JAAXHF010000724.1 GCA_012271025.1 Deltaproteobacteria bacterium
CCTACGCCCTGCCGGACGAGCCCGAGGACAGCTGGCCCAGGATTCACGGGGTGCACGGGGTATTCAAGCATCTCGACGAGATGCAGGTCGGCGGCAGGCTGCGCGACGACGACGCCCCCGCGCCGTTCTTTGATCAGGACAAGCTCGACCAGCTGCGCCAGCGCCAAGTCGAAGCCGTGCGCTACCTCGACGGGGTTTTCACCCAGCTGTTCGACACGGTCCCGGCCAATACCTACATCACCGTCACCGCCGACCACGGCGAGCTGTTTGGCGAGTCGGGCTATTTCGGCCACGGTCCCATTCAGCACGACAAGGTCTACGAAGTGCCCTTTGTCGAGGGCAAGCTGCGCTAGCGGACGCTGGCCGCAGTCTTGTGGACTATGCGTGGTCAATGCGGCAGGCTCATCGTGCTGGGCGTCGGAACCGTCGCTCTGTACGGCCTGCTGACCTGGCTGAGCTTCGCCTTCGTCTATGGCCAGGGCCATGTTCAGCGGCCCATTGTGCTCTTCATGACGGTCTACGCCGGCATCTTCATCTGCTATGGTCTGGCCGTGTATCCACTCCTGAGCCGCGCTGTCCAGGCGCCGCTGGGCGCTGCGGTCGCGCTCATTGTGGTGTGCGGAGTGCTGTTCCGCGCCACGCTGTTCTTTTCTCAGCCGATTCAAGAGGATGACTTCTACCGCTATCTGTGGGACGGCGCGGTTGTGGCCGAGGGGCTGAATCCCTACCGGTTCGCCCCCTTGCGCGTGCAACAACAGCTGGACGGCGCGGCGACCGAGACATCCCTCCGGGCCTATGTCCGACTCGCCGAGCGGGATGGCCGGCTGTCGTTTATCCTGTCGCGGGTGAACCATCCCCATATTTCGACCGTATATCCGCCGTTTGCCCAGGCCATCTTTGGTCTTGCGGCGTGGCTGGCACCCGGCAGTCTGAGCGTCCTGCGGCTGGTCTTTGTGGCTTTCGACCTCGGTCTGTGCGCTTTGCTGCTGGTCCTGCTGAACCACCTGGGGCTCAGCCCGCTGCTCCTGGTCGTCTACGCCTGGTCGCCGCTGGTCATAAAAGAGACCATGAACTCGGCCCACTACGATGTGGTGCCGACCTTCTGCGTGGTCCTGGCCGTGGTGCTGATGGTCAAGGGCCGGGACGTGCTGGCCCACATCAGCCTGGCCGCAGCGGTGTTGGGCAAGCTGTATCCCGTCCTGCTCGTGCCGGTCTTCCTGACCCGCGCGTGGAAAGCCCACGGCCGTGGTCGAGCCCTGCTCGGACTGGTGGTGGCCGCCACGGTCCTCATTATCGGCTACGCGCCGTTCTGGCCGGCCGGCCGGGCGCTGTGGACAGGAACCCAAACCTTTGCCGAGCAGTGGCAGACCAACAGCCTGATTTTTCCCGGCATCGTCGCCCTGGTGGGCGAGCGCTGGCTGGCCAACGGCCTGGTCGGGCTGGGGTTGGGCGGGGTCGCCCTCCTGGTCGGCTCTCGGTCTGAGCTGGCGGATGATCGTCAGTTTGTGTGGAGTAACGGACTGCTGCTGGGCCTGCTGTTTCTGCTCAGCCCGGTTGGCAACCCGTGGTACTTCGTCTGTCTGGTGCCCTTTCTGACGGTTTTCCCGCTCCGTTCGTGGCTGCTCTTATCCGGTTTGCTGAGCCTGTATTATGTGTCATTTTATTTTCTGTACAGAGGACGGCTGGAAACCTTCCACGTCTGGTTGGAGTATGTGCCGTTCTATGGGATGCTGGCCTGGGAATGGTGGCAGGGGGAGTATGGCAAAGGGCGTCACGGCGTAGGCAATGAGTTGGATGAGGAACACACGGCGCGGATGGCGCTGCGGAGCGCTGGTGGGTCTGATGCTGTTCGGACTGGCCGGTCGGGGGTGGGCGACTGACGGGCCGAGTCAGGCGCTGCCGGGGCTTGTCGAGGAAAAAGGCCAGGTGCGGGTCTCGGGCCATATTTTTCCCCGGCGTTTTAATGCCGCCCAAGGACCCCAGGCGCGCTATCACTTCCTAGTGTGGCAGGGCGGCACGTCTCCCCACGCCCTGATCCAGACCCCGGTCGATGACCTCGATTTCCACGCCGCGCTGTTGCGGCTGGGAGCCCGAGCGGGCAAAAGCCTGCCGATGGCCGCCTGGACCGAGCGCCACACCCACCCCGCCTCGGACCGGACGCTGAGCGGCAGCCGGCTCGCCATTCGTGTCTCCTGGCAGGCCAAGCCGGCCGGTCTCCCGCTTGAGCAGGTCTTCAAGGACGCCGCCCTCAGTCCCCGCTTTGGCGGGAATCGAGACCGCTGGTTCAACCGCCTCCCCTTTGCCCCCCGTCCGGGCTGTCTGGTCTGCCTGTACAGTTGCCCGAGCGGCAAGGTCGGCAACGGCGCCCTGAGCATCGCCGACTACATCGGCCAGCCGGCGCGCTTTTGGGCCGATACCGGGCAGCTTCCGCCGGATGGCACACCGGTCGTGGTCAGTTTCGCGCTCGGATCCTGAGCCATGCCACAGACTTCTCCGCGGCTTGCCGTTATCATTCCGGCCCTCAACGAAGAGCGTTCCCTGCCACGGGTCCTGGCCGACCTGCCCCATGAGAGGCTGGAAGAGGTGGTGGTGGTTGATAACGGCTCGTCAGACAGGACGGCCGAGGTCGCTCGGGCCGGCGGTGCGCGCGTGCTGCACGAGGCGCGGCGTGGTTACGGCTGGGCGTGTCTGGCCGGTATTGACCACCTCAAGGCCAACCCGCCGGATATTGTCGTCTTTGTCGACGGCGATTATAGCGACCATCCGGATGAGCTGCCGACCCTGGTCGCCCCCATCGTCTCTGGGAACTACGACATGGTGATCGGCTCACGCACCACGGGGCAGGCCCAGCCCGGCGCCCTGCTGCCGCACGCCCGCTTTGGCAATAGTCTGGCCACCGCTTTGATTCGACTGGTGTACGGCTTTCGTTATACTGACCTGGGACCCTTTCGGGCTGTGCGTTTTCGGTCTCTGCTGGAGCTGGGGATGACGGACCGCACCTATGGCTGGACGGTTGAGATGCAGATCAAAGCCATCCAAAAAGGACTGCGCATCACCGAGGTCCCGGTCCGCTACCGCCGACGCATTGGGGTCTCAAAAGTCAGCGGGACGCTCAAAGGCACGCTCATGGCCGGCTATAAGATTCTGTGGACGGTGTTCCGCTACGCCTGGAGGCCATGATGACCGAGACACGCTGGGATCTGGGCTTTGCCTATGCCGAGGTGGTGAGTCGGCTGGACACCCTGCTGAGCCGCAAACACCTCCCGTATCAGCAGGAACACACCGCTGCCGAGGCGCGCTTTCACGCCAGCCTGCCCGGTCAGGGCCGGGTTGAACTGCGCGCCCGTCCGGTCGAGCCGTCCGGCCCGCTCAGGGTCGTCAACCAGCGGACCGTGCTGGATATCCGCTTTCAGGATCTCGGCCCAGACCAGGAAAAAGCCTTTCTGCACGATCTGAACATCGCCTTTCTGCGGCTTGGGGGCTAATGGACATCTCGGTCATCATCCCCACCCTGAACGAGGCGGCGACCATTGGCGAAACCCTGCGCCGGTTGCGGAGCAGCGGCAGCTGTGAGGTGATTGTGGTGGACGGTGGAAGCGACGACGGTACCCCTGAGTTGGCCCGCCCTCAGGCTGACCTGGTGTTGTCGGCAGGACGGGGACGGGCCACACAGATGAATGTCGGGGCTCGGGCGGCGAGCGGTCAGGTGTTGCTGTTTCTGCACGCCGATACGGTCCTGCCGCCCAACTTTCCGGCTCTGCTCGAAGGCGCGTTACACAACCCCCGGGTCG
This sequence comes from Deltaproteobacteria bacterium, assembly GCA_012271025.1. The sequence continues at coordinate 3,792 of JAAXHF010000724.1, forward strand.
TGGGCGGTCGCTTCGACGTGCGGCTCGACGCCGAGGGCTGGTTGTTCAGGATCATTGAGACGCTGATGAACCTCCGCTCACGCCTGTCACGGATTGCGACCGGCGATCAGGCTATTTTTGTGCGCAGCCGGACCTTCCTGGAACTGGGCGGCTATCGGGAGGCCGAGCTGATGGAGGATCTGGAGCTGAGCTATCGGCTCAAACGGCGGGGCGAACTGGCCTGTCTGCGCGAGCGGGTGGTCACCTCGGCCCGGCGCTGGCAGCGCGACGGCATTGCGCGGACCATCGGGCTGATGTGGCTGCTGCGCTTCTTGTATTTTATCGGCGTGTCGCCGAACTATCTGAAGACGTTTTACGCCGATACGCGCTGAGCCGGGACGGCTCGGAGCGGGCAAGACCCGTCCCGAGCCCGGTGGCGCCTATTGCAGAGAGCCCTCGTAG
>JAAXHF010000034.1 GCA_012271025.1 Deltaproteobacteria bacterium
AAACGCTGCTCTATCGCCTCAAAACGCCGATCCACACTATCTTTGAATTCCTGGAGTGTGGTCTCAGTCCGGATCAAACGGTCCCGATCTTCCAGGGTGAACGGCACGACCTCGGCCCAGACGGCTCGCCCGGAGCAAACCGTCACCACTATCAGACACAGCGTCCAGGCACCACGCTTCATACCGTTCGGACTCCACCCGCTGAACAGCGGTGTGCAAGCAGGCCGGGGGAGGAGGCTGGTCCGCGCCTCAGCCGCCGGCAATGCCGACCATGAAGACGACCGTCTCGCCGTCCTCCAGGCTGTCGTCAATAAAAACCCGGTTGCCCTTTGAGTCGAGATACAGTGTGCCCTTGGTGTTCAGGTCCTGGGTGTCGGGATCGATCAGCAGCGCCTGCATATCCGCGCCGTACTTCCGGGTGATCCGCTCGGCCAGCTCAGACACCAGCGGCTGTTCAAGCTCGAAGCTCTCTCCCGCAATCCTGGTGATTTCCCGGAAACGGGCCTGATATTCCGTGTGTACCGTAATCACGATGGGGTTCCTTGTTGAGTAGAGCCCCCTCCCGAACGGGAGAGGGCACAGCGGTCTTAGTCCGGCAGGCCGGGATCGTCGCCCGGCGCCTTGAGCACCTGCACCGACTTGCGGCCCTGTTCACCGGCCAGGGCTCTTTCCGAGGCCAGCACGTCGGCCACATCCTGTAGGCCCAATTCTTCAAGCTTGGACTGCGTTTGCAGGCCGGTTGCTCTGTCCCAGCCGCGCCACTCGTAGTACTCGTCCAGGACCTGGTCGAACATGTCGGCCGCCACCCGGCCCTCGTACATGCCCTCCGGCGCCGGCTCGTGCATCCAGCGCTCACAGATGGTGTCGTGTTCGCGCCGCATGCCCAGGCGTGAGTTAAAGGCTTTTTCCAGGTTGCAGATCCGCTCGCCGTCCCGCATCAGCTCTTCCTTGGTCCGGTCAATGCCGGTCACCTCGGCGTAGGCTTTGCCGTAGTAGCTCTCCGGCGCATAGCCCAGGGGATCGAGCAGCCAGTGGAACATGCACACCCCGTAGGAGTTGATCAGCGCCACCTGATTTTCAATCACTGCGGTACAGGCGCCCTTGAGATCGGGCACGGTCGGATCGCCGGCGATCGGCGTGCCGAAATACGCCTTGGACAGATCCTTGCGCTGGAATTTCTCGATCAGGCCAATGCCCTTGAGATGGTCGGCCCCGCGCGAGGCCACCGCCATAT
>JAAXHF010000573.1 GCA_012271025.1 Deltaproteobacteria bacterium
GTGGCAACGCAGCACCAGGGTATACAGCTGCCGCTGGCGCTCGGTCGGCGTGCCAATACAAATCGTGCGCGTGTCATCGGTCGTGCCGGCGCCCATCTGGGTGCCGGAGTCGACCAGCAACAGCTCCCCGTCCTGCAGGGCCACCTCGTCGTTGGCGCCGCCATAGTGGACAATCGCCCCGTTAGCGCCGACCGCCGAAATGGTGGCAAAGCTCAGGTCGCGAAAGCCGTCTTCGCGGGCGTACTCGTCGCGCAACAGCTGGGCGTAGGCTTTTTCGCTGAGCGTCTGGCCGGCCGCCCGCATCCGTTCCATGCGCGCCAGGCTGCGAATCTTGGCTGCGGCCGCGCGTTCGTGAGCCTCGCGGCTGCGGTCCAGCTCAACCTCGTTTTTGAGCGCCTTCATCAGCACGACCGGGTTGCGCGCCTCGTACACGGGCTGGGCTTCGGGCAACAGCAGGCGGGTGCCCATGGTCGTGCCGCTTGGGTCGAGCCAGATTTTTCCGTCCGCCTCGCTGCCAATGCGCCGCAGGGTCTCGGTATAGGCGGCATACGGGGCAAAGCTCAGGGCTGGGGCCAGGCCGGCCTGAATTTCAGGGGCGGGGGTGAGGCGGGTAAAACAGGTCGCCCGCTCAGGCTCAATCACGCAGTAGGACTCAAAGACGGGATTATAGGACACATCGCTGCCACGCAGATTAGTCAGCCAGGCGATCTCGTCGAGTTTGGTCAGGACCAGGGCCGCGACCTCTTCCTCGGCCATTTTTTCCCGCACCGCGGCCAGCTTGTCGGCCACCGACCGGCCGGTGTCGGCCTCCGACAGCAGATAGATGGGGTGGGACGGCGCCGGCGGGCGGTCTTGCCAGACTGCGTCAACCAGATTGCCGGAAACCGGCACCAGGGCCGAATCTTCAGACTTGAACGCCCGGCGGTAGGCGGCATGCATGTCCATGGCCACCACAAACGGATCGTAGCCGACCCGCAGGCTGCCACGCTCTTTTTCCATTTCGCGCAGCCACTCGGTGAGGGTTTTCTCGCCCTCCATGCCCAGCTTATGAATCCGGAACAGGGCCGGATCAACCTCCTGCTCGGCCTGCAGGTAGTAGCGCGAGTCTACGAACACATGGCTGCCGTGGGGGCTGATCAGGGCGTCTCCGGCCGAGCCGCTGAAATTGCTGATGGCGGCGCGGCGCTGCTGGTAGGCGGACACATACTCGTTGAGGTGGGAATCCGAGGACGGGACCAGGTAAGCGTCGACCTGGGCTTCCTGGAGACGTTGGCACAATGCGGCGATTCGCTGGGCGATCTGCTCGTTGGTCACAGATACGGTATCCAAGACGCACCCTCCTTGGGAAAAAATTCCGGCATCACGCTCTAGCAAGCGTAATGGCTGCATCATAGAGGCTTGTGGGGGCGGGATTCAACTGCCCGGCTTGCATCGCGCCCCGCATCTGCCACTATCATGGCCTAGGCGCACCACGGGCTGTTCGGCCACAGGAGGAAGAGACATGGAATTTGGCGTTTCGGTTTCGACCAAGATCGACGATTGGCAGCTGATCACATACGCGGAAGATCTGGGCTTCGACACGGGCTGGGTGCCCGACTCGCAGATGATCTGGTCCGACTGTTACGCCACCCTGGCCCTGGCCGCCCACAACACCTCGCGGATGCGGCTGGGAACGGGGGTGGCGATTCCCGGCACCCGGATTGCCCCGGTCACCGCCCATTCGATTGCGTCGATTAACCAACTCGCTCCGGGACGGGTCTTTTTAGGCATCGGCACCGGCCACACCGCCATGCGGGTGATGGGCATGGAGCCGATGAAGATTGCCGCCTTCCGCGACTATCTCGGTGTGGTGCGCGATCTGCTGCACGGCAAGGAGGTCGAATATCGCCTGGATGGACGGACACGCACCATCAGGTTCCTGCATCTGGACCAGCATTTCATCAATATCCACGATCCGATTCCGATCTACGTGGCGGCCAACGGCCCACGGGCACTGAGGACGGCCGGGGAGTATGGCGACGGACTCGTGTCGGTGTTTAACGACCGGCCCGAGGTGGTACAGGAGCATCTGGCCATGGTTCGGCTTGGCGCGGAAAAGGCTGGCCGGACGCTGCCCGACCCCCTGCCGACGGCCACCTTTACCTGTGCGGTGGTGCTCAAGCCGGGCGAGGACTTGCGCTCCGACCGGGTCATTGAAGAGTGTGGCTCGTATGTGACGGCGATTATTCATTTTGTGTACGAGATGTATCAGCAGACCGGTCAAGAAGAGGTCGTGCCGGACGCGTATCGGGGCTTTTGGGAGGAGTACTGCGCCCACGTCGAGCATATGCAGACGCCCAAAGACAAGCGCTATCTTCAGATCCACAACGGCCACTGCACGTTTTATGTGCCGGAAGAGCGCCGCTTTATCACCCCGGAAGCGATTCGCGGCACCTGCCTGGTCGGCAAACCGGACGAAGTGGTGGAGCAAATCCGCCAAGCCGAGAAGGCCGGGCTGAATACGGTCGTCCTGCTGCCGTCAATGGCCGAGAGCCGCAACGTGTTTCGTGATTTTGCCCAGCAGGTGATCGCCCGCTACTGATGGACTTCAGTGCTCTTCAAGCGGCTCGTAGTCGGGGATGCCGGTCGGCAGCTGATGGTCCATCTCCAGGGCCGGGTGACTGCTGGTTTTGGCGCACCGCCCCACGACTTTGGCCGGCACCCCGGCCACCGTGCAGCCGGCCGGCACATCGGTCAGCACCACGCTGCCGGCCCCGACCTTGGCGTCGGCCCCGACTTCGACATTGCCCAGGATTTTGGCCCCGGCGCTGATCAGCACGCCGGTCCGAATCTTGGGGTGGCGGTCGCCGCTCTCCTTGCCGGTGCCGCCCAGGGTCACCTCCTGGAGCATGGACACATCGTCTTCGACCACCGCGGTTTCGCCGATGACCAGACTCGTGCCGTGGTCGATAAACACACCCGAGCCGATACGAGCCGCCGGGTGGATATCGACCCCGAAGACCTCGGAGATGCGGTTCTGAAAGCAAAAGGCCAGGGTTTTGCGATCCTGGGTCCACAGCCAGTGGGCAACCCGGTAGGCTTCCAGGGCGTGCAGGCCCTTGTAGTACAGCAGGGGGACAAGGTAGGACGAGCAGGCCGGGTCGCGCTCCCGCGCGCCACGAATATCGGCCCGGATCGCCGCGCCGATTGCGGCATCCGACAGCATCGCCTCGATAATAATATCGCGCAGCGACATGGACGGCAGGTTCAGGTTGGTCAGCTTGCCGGCCAGATGAAAGCTCAGGGCTTCCTCCAGCGAGGAGTGGTTGAGGATAATCGAGTGCAGAAAGCTGGCCAGAACCAGCTCGCGTTCCTCTTCCCGCGCCGCCTCTTGCCGCACCGTCTGCCAGATCCAGTCATCGCTCAATCCGTTGTGTTTGAGAGCCTGTGCCATGGTGTTCCTTTAACCTGAACACCGGCCAAGGACAATACGGTTTTGGGCCTATTTTTTACAGGCGGCTCAACACCCCACCCTCCAGCCACAGCACCTGGCCGGTGATGAAACCGGAACGGTCCGAGGCAAAGCTCAGCACCGCGTCGGCAACCTCCTGGGGCTGGGCCAGCCGTTTGTGGGGGATGTAGCGGCTGAGCTGTTTTTTGGTCGCGTCGTCCTGAATCATGGCCATGCCCTCGGTCCAGCCGGCCCCGATGGCGTTGACCGTGATGCCCTGGCGGGCCCATTCCTGGGACAGGGCTCGGGTCAGGTTGAGCACGCCGGCCTGGGCTGCACAGTAGGCGCTGCCGTTGGCCATGCCGCGTTGGCCGAGCACGGAAACGAGATTGATGATCCGGCCGCGCTGCTGGGACAGCATCGGGCCGGCGGCCGCCCGACAGCTCAGGTACACGCCGCTCAGGTTTACGGCCAGCACCCGGTTCCACTCGGCCAGCGAACTGTCCTGGACGGGCTTGGCAAAGGCCAGGTCCGGAGCGTTGACCAGGATGTCGAGGCTGCCCAGTTCGGACACCGTGCGCTCGACCAGAGCCTGCACGTCGCGTTCGCTGGTGATGTCGATCGTCTGGGCAAAGCCGTCTCGGCCCATGTCGCGAATCGTCCCCCCGCAGGTCTGGATGGCGGCCACCTCGCGGGGCGAGGGCAGCACGGTAGACAGGGCTGTATTGGCCCCGGCCTCGGCCAGAGCCAGGGCCAGGGCGCTACCGATCGGGGTCGAGGCGCCGACGATCAGAGCCGACTTGTCGGCCAGGGAGAAGGCGCTCATTGCGGCTCTCCTTCGAGCGCTACCAGCGGGGCAAAGCCGGTCGGCACCTGCCCGCCGGCCAAGCCCCCGCCCTCGGTACACAGCATCTCGCCGTTCATGTAGTTGGACGCGTCTGAGGCCAGGAAGACGCACAGGTGGCCCAGCTCATCATCTTTTCCCACCCGGCCGACCGGAATGAATTTGCCGCCCTGCCAGAATTTGACCAGCGCCGGGTCGTCGTGCGGAAAAATGCCCGGCATGATGAGGTTGGTCTGGATATTTCTATCGGCGTAGTTCATGGCCATACAGCGGGTGAAGTTGTTAAGCCCGGCCTTGGCCGCAGAGTACATGAAGTTGTAGCGGCTGGCCCGCACCCCGAGGCCGGAGGTGATGTTGATGATTTTGCCACCGCCCTGTTTGAGCATGTGGGGCAGGACCGCCCGGCAGCAGAAGACCGCTCCGGTCAGATTGGTGTCAATGCCTTTGTGCCACTCCTCGTCGGTGATGTCTTCGAGCGGTTTGTTCCAGCCTCGGCTCGCCCCGCCGGCGTTATTGACCAACACGTCAATCCGGCCGAACTCGGCCAGGCTGGCCTCAACCATCGCCCCCACCGCGCTGGAATCGGTGATATTCACCGGTACGGCCAGACAGCGTCGGCCTGTGGCCCGGATCATCTCGGCCGTTTCCTCAATCTGGGCCGTGGTCCGCGCGGCCGCCACCAAATCGGCCCCGGCCTCGGCCAAGTCAAGAGCCATGGCGCGGCCCAAGCCGCGGCCGGCTCCGGTCATGATAATCGTCTTGCCGTCCAGTCGCAGTCTGTCCAGAACACCCATTGTGTTGCCTCCTGTCGTATGGCAGGACATGGCCTAATTACTGGGAGATTGCAAGAGCCGAACGAGACCTATGGCGGCTGAAGATCAGGCTTGGCGGGCATTCATCGAAGGGAAGGTCTATCCCGATGACCAGGCGCCGTGGCGGGATGACCCGGCCTACGCGATCATCCTGGAATATCCGGGTCTGCGCGACAGTATTGGCGGCCATGTGGAACCCGCGTTGCACCAGGCCATCGGCTTGGTCAAGGCCATGGCGCAAGTGGAGGTGCTGGACAGGCTGCGGGCGAACCGGCCAGCCCATGGGCTGTGTCTGGGCTTTGGCGCGAATGCGCTCGAACCCTACGATGTGCTGACGGTTTTTGGGCTGGATCGGGTGCACGGCTATGAGTGGATTGGCGCCCAGGTGCTTGAGGCCGCCCGCTTTCTGCAAACGAAAGAAGACGCCCGGCTGGCAGCCAAGATTCGCCTCCACCACGCCACGGTCAGCGATCTCAGCGCCCTGACCGACCGGTCGATACGGGTGATCTACACCGCCAATATGTTCAACCGGGAGATTCCGATGAGCGCCGACACCTTTGAGCGGGCGCTGCACGAACTGCTGCGGGTATTGGCCCCGGGCGGCTTTGTCTTCAGCCGCGGCTCGGCCGGTGTGTTGGAACAGCGGCTGGGCCAGTCGTGTCGGACCTTGCTCGACACCCCCCTGGTGTCGGTCTTTGAGCGGGGAGAGCCTGGGGCGTAGGTGAAGCTTTCAGAGCAAGGCATCCACGTTGATGCGCAAAGCCGTGGCCAGAGCGGCCAGGGTCCGAGCCGAACCGGTGCGACGGCCCCGTTCGATCTGTGACAGATACACGGCGTTGATGCCGGCGGCTGCGGCCAGCTGCTTCTGGGTCAGGCCACGATGGCTGCGGTAGACCCGCACGGCGTTCTCGCCCGCCAACAAACGGTCCGCTACAGCGATGGGAAAGGACTCCTCGTCCTCGGTCTTGGCGCGGTCGTACAGCGCTTCATCACTCAGCCCCGCCTCGGCACCGGCCGTTGTCAAGCGTTCGTATTCCCGCCACGGCAGGACGGCGAAGGCCGGCTTGCCGCTCGCGTCGCGGATGATCTGCGGTTTTGTCATGTCTTTCTCCTAGGACTTGTAGACATCGCCACGCGGGCCGATGCGGAGCACATTGATCTCGCGCGTCCTTTCATCTCGCTCGAAGATGACGCGCCAGCCGCCAGTCCGCAGCCGAAAGCCCGGGCGGCCCTGTAAGCGCGCTACATCAATATCGCGCCGGTCCGGGTCTTGGGCCAGTTTGTCCAATGCACCCCGTACGCGGCGCGCCTCCCGGGCCGGCATTCTTTGCAGGGCTTTGATGGCGTGGTGTCTGATCGTCAGCCGGTACATGGCAGACCTGCTCTTCCGGGTATATATAGCGAAATGCTCTACTAAAATCAATCTTATCGCTATATATAGGGCTCAGAGTGAGGAAGCGTGCTACGGCTCTCGCTGAGGGTCCGATGTCCTGTCGGTGTCTACTCGCGGTCGTGGTCTCTGTTCTCGCCATGAGGTATACCTGCACTATGTTGAACCGGGAGATTCCGCTGCGCGCCGATACCTGTGAGCGTCCAGACCACGAGGAGCGTCCAGACCACGAGCCCCAGCCGAAAAGTGGAGCAACAGGAGGAGGGGGATGAAGCGTTGTCCGTCATGCGGCCGACACAACACAGACCAGGCCCGCTTCTGTGCGTGTTGCAGGACGCTCTTGCCAGGCCCTGCCGGCTCTCTCACCCCTCCTCGTCGACAGGGCTGGAACGTTGAAGGCGTTGTCGTGCTGCTGACCATCGTGAGCCTCGGTGTTGTGAGCATTGCTGCGCTCGGTCGCTGGGAGCCGGTCAGGCACCTCGTCATTGGAGAACGGTCAGGAGACCAGCCGCATCGCGCCGAGTCGCCTCCCGGGCAAGCAGACAATCCGAGCGCCGACGGCCCGGATCGTCCGGGTATCCTGGCCGGGCAAGATATCGAGCGGCGTACCTACGATGTGGTCAATGACTATCGGGTTTCGATTGGCCTTCCAGCGCTGGAGTATAGCGAAGCGCTGGCGGCGATTGCGCGTCAACACAGCCGGGATATGGCGACCGGGCGCAGCAGTTTCAGTCATGCCGGTGCGCCGGTGCGAATGCGAGCCGCGCAGGATATCATCCGACTTAAGACATTTGCGGAAAACATCGCCTTCAACAATGCTCCGGCTTATCGTGTCCCCCGGCGCGCTCTCAGCGGTTGGCTGGGCAGCCAGAGCCATAGGAAGACGATTGAGGGTGAATTCGACCTGACCGGCGTTGGCAGCGCACGCGGGGAGGGTGGGTTCATCTACCTCACCCAGCTATTTGTGGACAGGCCATAGCGAGCGAGCGGTGCGACAGCCGCAACCCTTGTCCGGCTGCCCCCGGCCAGATATAGCCTGAGGATAGCGCTGACAGGCCAAAGTGCGTTCCAGGCGCTCACGCGGCGATATGAGGAGAGCACCGAATGACCCCGACCTCTACCCTGACCTATGAGCAATTCCTCGAAGCCGTCCGTATCCTGGCCCAGCCAAGCTGGACGGACATCGCCAGGGTATTGGTAGCTGGCGTGGTGGGGGTAGGGCAATGCCTGCTGATCGCCTGGGGAATTAAGATCATGAGGGACGGCAACGCCAGCCGAGACGTCAACTTGAAAGCCCTGGAAACCCAGGGGAGAGCCTTGGAAACCCAAGGAAAAGCCTTGGAGACTCAGGGAAAGGCCCTAGGCGACATAGGGGCAGGGATTCAGGAACTCTTGCGACGGTCCGCCTCTTAGCTTGCAGTTTATGCGGCCGACGGGTCGATCTCCTTTTCACAGCTTTGTGTCCAGACAGCAGAGCACGAGCAGTCCGTCCTCCCCAACCCTTGTCCGGCTGTCCCCGGCCAGATATAGCCTGAGGAGAACCGCTGACAACTCGAAAGACACCGAGAGATAAAGGAGGCATTTCCCATGGCCGGACGACTTGAGGGTGAGGTGGCGATTATCACCGGAGCGGCCCGCGGGCAGGGCGAGGCTGAGGCGCGTCTGTTCGCCCAAGAGGGAGCGAAAGTGATCCTGACCGATATCCTGGACGAACTGGGCCAACAGGTCGCCGGAGAGATCGGATCGGCTGCCCTGTTCCTCAGGCATGACGTGTCCCAAGAGGACGAGTGGAAACGGGTTGTCGAAACCGGCGTCAACACCTTTGGCCGGGTGACGATCCTGGTCAACAATGCCGGGATTGGGCTGCGTGAGGACCGGGGTATTGAACAGACCCCGCTGGACGCCTGGCACCGGACTCTGGCGGTCAACCTGACGGGAGTCTTCCTGGGTATGAAGTCTGTCGTGCCGGCCATGCGCGCGGCCGGCCATGGCTCGATCATCAATATCTCGTCTATCGCCGGCATGGTTGGCGGCGGCGGCCTGCCGGCCTACCACGCCAGCAAGGGCGGGGTGCGTCTGCTGACCAAGACTGCGGCGGTGCAGTACGCCGAAGAACATATTCGGGTCAACTCGGTCCATCCGGGCGGGGTGGATACCGAGATCCTGAACCCGTTCGGCGAGAAGTGGAAACAGCGTGCGGTCGATGCTCACCCGATGAAACGCATCGCCGAGGCGGATGAGATTGCCTACGGCGTGCTGTATCTGGCCTCCCGCGAGGCGTCGTTCGTAACCGGAACGGAGTTGGTTATCGACGGCGGGTTTATTGCCCGCTGAGGCATCCGAAACAAGGAGAAGGGTATGGAATATCGAGCGTTTGGAAATACGGGTTTGCAGGTCTCGGCCGTTGGCATCGGCTGCTGGGAGATTGGCGGCGGCTACGGCAGCATTGAGGAGAGCCAGTTCATCGAAGCGGTCCAGCGTGGCCTTGACCTGGGCATCAACTGCTTTGACACGGCCGAAGCCTACGGCTTTGGCGCCTCGGAAAAATCGCTGGCCAAGGCGCTCGGCACAAGGCGCAAAGACGCCATTGTGGTCACCAAATTCGGGGTCGGCTATCAGGAGGCGCCCAACTACCGCGACAGCAGCCGCCAGCGGGTGATGGATTCCATTGAAAAAAGCCTGACCAACCTCGACACCGACTATGTTGACGTCTACCTGGTCCACTGGCCGGACGTGAACACCCCGTTTGAGGAGACCATGCGCGCGCTCGACGATGTGGTCCAGCAGGGCAAAGTCCGCTTTGTCGGCATCTCCAACTTCCGGCGTCAGCAGATCGAGACCTGCATGCAGACCCGCCGGGTCGATGTGGCCCAGTACTGCTGGAATATGTTTGACCAGCGCATGCACAAAGAGATCTTTCCCTACTGTCATGAGCAGCAGATCGGGGTCATGGCCTATGGCTCCCTGGCCTATGGGCTGCTGACCGGGACCTTCAGCGCGGATATGAACTTCGAGTCGGACGACTGGCGTTCCCGCCAGGGCCGGATGGGCGGCATCAATCTGTTTCAGACCCTGTTCGGGCCGGACTACTTCCCCCGCAATATTGCCGCAGTTGAAGAACTCAAAGGCATGGCCGCCGGCTATGGGAAAAGCCTGCCGCAGTTCGCCCTGCGCTGGACAACGTCCAACCCGGTGGTCAGCACCGCGCTGGTCGGCTGCCGCAACAAGGCCGAGGTCGAGGACAATGTCGGTGCCCTGGGCTGGGAGATTTCAGAGGTGGATATGGCGGAGATCAGCGCCACCTTTGCCCGACACGGGGTTGAGACCTCGCCGGATGTGTGGTTAGAGCGGGAGTGACGCCTGCCAGCCCCGCCCACGGGCGACACGACCGCCACAGAAGGGATGGCTCTTCATGCCACGGCTACCGCTCGAAGGACTCAAGGTTGTTGATATTTCCGTCCTGTTTGCCTCGCCGACGATTTCCCAAAACATGGGTGATTTCGGCGCCGAGGTCATCAAGGTTGAGCACCCCCGGCTGGGCGACAGCCTGCGCTCGCTGGGGGCGGCTAAGGACGGCATTCCGCTGTGGTGGAAGATCACCAATCGCAATAAAAAGTGCGTGACCCTGGATCTGGGCAAACCCGAGGGCCAGGACATCCTGAAACAACTGGTCGCCGATGCCGACGTGCTGACCGAGAATTTCCGGCCCGGCACGCTCGAACGCTGGGGGCTGGGCTGGGAGGTGTTGCACGCCCTGAATCCCCGGCTGGTGGTAGTCCGGGTGTCGGGCTTTGGCCAGACCGGCCCGTATAAGGACAAACCCGGCTTCGGGACCCTGGCCGAGGCGATGAGCGGTTTTGCCCATATCACCGGCCAGCCGGACGGGCCGCCGACCCTGCCGGGCTTTGGGCTGGCGGATGCCGTGGCCGGCCAGTTCGGGACCTGGTCGGTGATGTTTGCCCTGTATGAACGCGATCATCACAGCGGCACGGGCCAGATGATTGACCTGAGCGTGATGGAACCGATTTTCACCCTGACCGGAGATCAGGCGCTGAGCTATGACCAGCTGGGCATTATCCAGCAGCGGACCGGCAACCGCGTGCCGTCCATTGGCGCGCCGCGCAATATCTACAAGACCAGAGACGGTAAATGGCTGGCCCTGTCGGCCAATGCCCACGCCCTGGCCGGACGGGTGTTTGCCGCCATCGGCCAGCCCGATCTGATCCACGATCCACGTTTCAAGGATAACCGGGCGCGGATCGAGAATATTGACCAGGTCGATGCGATTGTGGGCGGCTGGATTGCCCAGCAGACGCTTGACGAGGCGCTCAGACAGTTTGACCAGTACGACTGCGCGGCCGTGGCGGTGTACGATATCGAGGCCATCCTGGCCGACCCCCACTTCCAGGCGCGGGAAACCGTGACCACGGTCACCGACCCGGAGCTGGGTCCGCTCAAAATGCAAAACGTGGTGCCGACCCTGAGCCGGACGCCGGGCGCAATCCGCTGGACCGGTCCGACCCACATGGGCACCCATAACGAAGAGATCTACTGTGGCAAATTGGGTCTGACGCCCGAGCGTCTGGCCGAGTTGAAGGAGTCGGGAGTGATTTGAGCGCTCCGTCCAGGGGAAGAGGTGTTCCATGTCGCGTCTCCGCCGTAGTCTGTTGTTTGTCCCGGCCAGTAGCGAGCGGTTTTTTGCCAAAGCCCAGAGTTCCCAGGCCGATAGCCTGATCTTCGATCTCGAAGATGCCGTTGCCCCGGAACGCAAAGCCGTTGCCCGCGAGACGCTCAAAGACGTGTTGAGCGATAGCGGCTTTGCGCGCTTCGAGCGGACGGTGCGGATCAATGACCTTGATACGCCGTACTTTCTGGATGACGTGCTGGCCATGGTCGAGGCCGGGGCGGACGGACTGGTTGTGCCCAAAACCAATACGGTTGAGGGCATCCGGTTTGTCGATAAGCTGGTCTCGCTGGCTGAGGAACGGGCCGGGCGCGAGCCGGGCTCGGTCGTTCTGCTGCCGCTGATCGAACAGCCGCAGGCGATTGGCAACGCCTTCAGCCTGGCCCAGGCCAGCCCGCGCTTGGCCGGTATGGCCTTCGGGCATGGGGATTTTTCGCTGGCGATGGGCATCGCGGCCGCCCCGTCCATTGACGGGATTGTCCTGCACGCCCGCTGCCAAGTGGTGACTGCGGCCAAGTCGGCCGGCATCGTGCCGATTGATAATGTGTATCTGGATATCCGCGATGCGGAGGGCTTGGAGGCCGAAACCCGTCAGGGCAAACAGCTCGGCTATGAGGGCAAGGCGTGTATTCATCCCAGCCAGGTCGAGCCGGTGAATGCGGTCTATACCCCGACTGCGGAAGAGGTCGCCTATGCCCGAGACCTGGTCGCAGCCTTCGAGCAGGCGGTGGCCGAGGGCAAGGGCGCGGTAGCCTTCCAGGGGCGGATGATCGACGGTCCGATTGCCGACATCGAACGCATCGTGTTGGAGCGGGCCAAGAAGGCCGGAATGCCGCTTGAGTGACCTGCCGGCGGTCGCCGCTGCTTGCACCCGCAAGCAAAGTGCGCTAGCACTGAGCGCATGGCTGCAAAAAAACCCGATCCGTATGCGAGCCTGGGCGAATTTCTGCGCCGTCAGCGCGAGCTGTCCCAGCTGTCCATCCGCCAGCTGGCCGATTTGTGCGGCATTTCCAACCCCTACCTGAGCCAGATTGAGCGCGGCCTGCGCATGCCGAGCAGCATGATCCTTCAGTCTCTGGCCAAGGGACTCAAAATGTCGGCCGAAACCCTGTATACCCAGGCCGGTATTCTGGATCCCCAGGAGACCGAAGACAGCGATGTGGTCAAATCGGTCATGCACGATCCCCAGCTGTCGGCACGGCAGCGGGAAATGCTGATCGATATGTACCGCTCATTCCGCAAGGTCAACGAAAGCGAAGAATCGGCCTGATGTGTCACCCAGGTGACGCTTTTGGTGGCCGGTTTGCTTGCAAAAGTTAGCGTATTAAGCTAGCATACGCCGGAAAGTAAGCAAGCACCGGACAGGTGAACCCGATCTGAGGAGGAGCACAGTATGGCCGAGAATATGTGGACCAACAATCCTTTCAGCAAGATGTGTGGCGAACTGAATCTGCCCAATCTGCCGATGCTGGCGCCGATGCGGGAGATGGCCGCGCAGTACATTGACAACAGCGAGAAATGGGCCAACCAAGCCCTGGAGATGAGCGAAAAAACCACCGCCTGGGCTAAGCAGACCCCGATAGCGCCGATGTTTGAGGCTCAGCGCTCGCTAGCCAAGCAGGTCATTGGTTCCTCAACAAGCCTGGCGCGCCAACTGTGGCAGTTGGACAAGCCGGCCGAAGACAAGGTCGGCCTCTAATCCTTCGGCATCTTGGCGCGTGTCGTATCCACAGGGGCTGCGCGCAGCCCCTTTTTTAGTCTTCAATCTGGACCAATTCACGCAGACCCTGGGTTGACACAATAAGCCGGCGTCCCTCCCGCTGGAGCAGGGCCTTGCGCTCCAGGGTTCGCATGTGTTCGGTGACCTTTTGGCGCGAAGCCCCGACCAGGTCGGCCAGATCCTCGTGGGTGAGTTGGAGAATCAGGAGCGTGCCCCGCGAGTCCTGAGCCCCGAATTTTTGCGCCAACTCCAGCAGGGCAAAGGCCAGACGATGCTGGAGGTCGAGACCCTGAAAGTGGGCGTAGCGGTGCAGGAGGCCGAACCAGCGGCTGACCGTCCCGTCCATCAGCGCGCTGAAGTCGGCAAATGGAACGCCCAGCAGGGTGCTGACCAGCGTATCGGCCGACAGGCGGCCGACCCAGCAGTCGCTGAACGCCTCACTCCGAAACGGCCGCTGCATGCCGGGCAGCAGAGAGGTAATGCCAAACAGTTCGCCCGGTGAAATCAGGCTGACCAGAATATCCTCGCCCTCTGGCGTGCGCAGCGACAGCTTGATCACCCCGGAGACCAGGACGTACAGGGAGTCGGACGGGTCGCCCTGGCGGAAGAGGGTGGTCCGGCGCTCGAAGCGTTCCAGGGTGATCTCGGATAAGATGGCCTTGAGTTGGCGGTCGGAAGCTCTGGCAAACGTCTTCATCCGACGCAAGCTCATGATGTTCAGAACGGGTTGGCGTGTCATTCTGCCTCGTCTCGCTCGGGTGTCTGGCACATGCGGGGTTGGCTCGGCAATTATCATCTCCCTATGTGTCACCTAGGTGACACAAATGCAAGACACGGTCCGGTTTGTTTCCGTCTTTTCCGGTCATAGACCAAGCTGAAGTGGGCTATGCTGATGGACCGGGAGCTTCTTTCGTTGTACAATCCAGGGCCAACAGCCGGGATGGTCACCGGGTAGCGTGACAGCTGCCAGCGGTTCGCCCCGGCTGAATTCTACCCGTTTGGAGGGCGAGGAGATGCAATCCACATTGCGATACATCAAGAACGCGCTGAGGGTGTCGGTATTGGCCCTGATTGGACTGGGTCTCGTAGCCGGCTGTGGCGAACCGACCGAGATGGGGGCCAAGGAACAACAGGCCATTCAGATGGTCAAGTCGCATACTTCGGGAGGACTGTTCAGCGTGATCTCGAATATTGAGAAGCGCTCGCGGGACAGTGCCCGAGCCGGCCAGCCCTGGGAATTGGGTCCATGGACAGCCGGCATGCCTTCTCAGAAGGACCGCGTTGTCGAGACCCTGAGTCAGTATTTCAATGTCTTTGATCAGTTTCGCACCGGCAGCTACTGGGTCCGCTTCACCTTTACGAATAGCGACGGCAACGGCGAGGCGCTGTGGGATGTGAACATCTATACCAAGGATGTCATCGCAAAAAACGACGCCGCCAAGTCGTTTGAAATGCCTATAGATGAGCCGGACACGGAGTACAAGGAACCGTATAGCCGCTGATCAAATGGGCCGGCCAAGCCGTCGCCCTCAGCCCGTGTCATCGTCTTCTCCCGCCTGTCCGTTGGCGCCGAGCGGTACCTCGGTGCCAATGGATTCGTCTCCCTCTCCTGACAGGACCTGGAGCAGGGCCTGGTAGACATAGCGATTCACGATCAGCCCTAAGTGCTTGCCCGGCACCTCGAGGTTTTGACCCTCGGGATCAAGGCTGGAGTGCCAGGCGACAATTTCGTCGTCTTTGGAGAAGATGGAGGCGAAGTTGACACGCGAGGGAAAGGGGCCGAACGCGGTCTGTTGAAACTGGCAGCTACACTCCAGGCTTCCGCACTCGGCGGGGACGCGGCCGCGCACCCGTCTGATCGGGTATAAGACGTGTGAGGCAACCAGGACGATGGGATTGACCTCGACGGGCGGGCTGAGGGGTGAGCCGATGGCAACGACGCTGCTGATTTTTGTCGGATAGGTCGCGCCCAGAAAACGGGCCAGCATGCCGCCCAGACTGTGTCCGATGACGGTCAGCGGCTGACCGGTTTCCTGAAGAATGTGGTCAACCCGCCAGCCCAGGAGTTCACCGGTCCGATTTGGACAGTCAACATTCCAGTCAATGCCCGACAGGTAGGACTGATAGCCGAGGCGATTCAGCCAACCGGCCATTACCCGCAGCGTCCAGTCGCCGGCCAGGAAACCCGGAATCAACAGGATCGGTTCACCCGTGCCGGGGGAGAGGGGGGGAGCCCGGTATATGGCGGAGGGCAGCAGGTGAGACAGCTGCCACACATAATCGGGATAGGCCGGAGCGGGGTGCCATTTCATGCTCGCCATTGCTAGCAAGGGATGGGAAATGTTGCAAGCATTGACCCGGGCTGGCTGCGGGCGCCGCTCTTGCCAGCCCGTGACAGACTGGGATAAGAAGACGCGACCTGGAGCAAGACCTGAGACAGGAGTCCCGGCATGGAACACACACAACGCGCCTCTCCTCTGCTTATCACCCTGCGCAACGGCCTGGCCGTCACCCTGCGACCGATGAGTGCGTTTGACGCCAATCGGCTGGTCAGTTTTGCCAACAGCCTGCCAGCCTCCGATCTGCTCCACCTGCGGATGGACATCACCCAACCCGAGGTGGTCAGACAATGGGTGCGCCAGCTCGAAGAGAATACCACCGCCACCATCATCGCCGAGGCTGACGGCCAGATTGCCGGCTATGCGATTCTGCACCACCATCAAGTCACCTGGCAGCGCCATCTGGGAGAAATCCGGATTTTGATCGGCCCCGCCTACCGCGGCCAGGGGCTGGGCCGTCAACTGGCCCGCGAGATCTTTATCCTGGCCCGTGACATGGGGCTGAGCCGCATCGTGGCCCAGATGATGCCCGAGCAAAAAGGGGCGATTGCGACCTTTGAGCACCTGGGCTTTCAACCCGAAGCCCTGCTGTCCGATTTTGTGATTGATCGGGATGGCCAGACCCACGACCTGATGATCATGGCCTATGACGTGACGGGCCTGACCGAGCCGACGGTCTAGCGGGCGACTGGTCCAGACCGGGCTCAGGCGACGTGCCGGGCCGTCTTGGCGGATGGACTGCGGTCGGCCGCGTCGCGCAGCTCCTGAAATGCTCCACGCAGGCAGTCCGTGTAGTGCCACACATCCGGCATCAGCTGGGGATCGACGGTGACACCGATGGTCAGCCTGTGGTTATAGCTGGAGGCGATGTGGAACAGGCCGATGTTGGCACTGAGCGGACCGATCGGGTAGAGGGCCAGGCGCTTATGGCCAGCCAGGTAGAGCGGAATCTGGGGGCCGGGAACGTTGAGCGAGACCGTATTGGCCACGGGCAGCCCGAGCTGCTGGCTGAGGGCCTGGAGGGCCGGCGGCAGGAGGCGACCCAGGCTCTGGAACTCGGCCAGGGTCTGGGCCTGGCGCTGGGTCTTGAGTTCTTCCAGGGCGCGGTGCTCGGCCGCAAAACGTCGAACCGGGTCGGCAATGCCCGGGTACAGCGGCACGAGCATGGTCGAAACAAGCGGTGCCTGTGTCTCGTCCGCAGCGCCGTTTCCGCCGGCGTGACGCCGCAACGTGACTGGGTAGGCGAGGCGGAGTTCGAGGCTGTCCAGCGCGTAGCCCTTGGCCCGCAGATAGCTGCCCAGACCGCCAGAGATGATCGTCAGCACGACATCGTTGACGCTACCCCCCAAGGCCGACCGAATCGCCCGGATTTCGGGAAAGGCGAGTTCGGTCCAGGCAAACTGGCGTGCGCCGGACAGGCAGCCGTTAAACGGCAGCTGGGAAACCGGTCGCAGCAGGGGAGACAGTACCTCGGCAGCCGCGCCGAGCTGGGGCTGAGAGTCTGAGGAAGCCTGCCAGCTGGACCATATACGCTGTGCCTGGTCGACGCTGAGCGTGGCCGTGGTAGCGATGGTGTCGCGCAGGGCGTTTTGCAGTCGGCCCAAAAAGTCCGGACCGGGCTCGGCCGTCCAGGCGTCGGACGGTGGGGGAGGCGGGGGCGCGTCGGGCCGCAGGTCGTGCAGGACGCTGGTCAGCGCCGTGCCGGTCACGCCTTCGACCATGGCGTAGTGGACCTTGGCCAGAATCGCGGTGTTGCCGTCGTGTCGGCCCCGGATCAGGCTGAGCTTCCACAGCGGATGGGTCCGGTCGAGGGGTTCGGCGAAAATACGGCCGCCGACACGAGATAACACCCGGTCATCGCCGGGCTCGGGCAGCGTCCGCTCCTCAATGTGGTGGGACAGATCAAACTGCGGGTCGTCCTGCCAGCTCGGGTGGGCAATGCCAAACGGGGCGGCCACCACTTTTTGTCGGTAGCGGGGCAGCAGATGGAGGCGCTCCTCGAGCAGGCGGACCAGGGTCTGGCGCGAGACCTCGCCCTCGTAGACCCCGCAGCCGCCGATGTGCATGGGCTGACAGGGCTGCTCGCGGTACAGGAAGGAGGCTTCCAGGGAACTCAGCCGGCGCTGGTGTTCGGGCATACCCGTGTGTGTAGCAAGAATAGCCGTGCCTGGACAGAGCCCGTCCGGGCGGTCGGCTTGCCTTTTCGGTCGTGCTTGTGACAGTCTGGCCGGGCAGAGACCACCAGACCGAGCCACAAGGGGGGAGCCATGGACGCTGCAACGGAACGCTACACCGCCGGCATTCACCAGCTTGAAGAAAAACTGCTGCCCTTTTTGCGGACGATGGAGACCTATCAGGAACAGCTGCATATGTCGCGCCTGGCCGAGCAGCGGGATGGCCTGGAAGCCACGGTCGGTGAGCTGTTTCACGACCTCAAGGTTGAGTTGGCCGACCTCGCTCCCCCCCGGCAGCTGAACGAATTTCACACCGGTTTTGCCAAGGCGATTGAGCACTGCGCCGACGCCTACGGAGCGTTTGCCAGTGCTGTCGGGCGAGACTTTGCCATCCGTTTTCTCAAGGGCCGCTTTCTGCTGTGTCGGGGCAAACAGGTGTTGTATCGCCTCCGGGCCGACCTGCCGCTGCTCCAGCAGTACTGGGTGCTGCCCGAGGTGCTGCCCGAGCTGGCCCGCCTGGAAAGCCAGAGTGCGGACCTTGACGTACCGGTCGGTCTGATCCGCAAAGAACAGACCGAGCAGCGCTATGCCTACTCGCTGTACGTGCCCGAGAACTATACGCCGCACAAAACGTGGCCGCTCATCGTGTGTCTACACGGCGGTTACAGTCGGGACGACGATTACATTCTGACCTGGCTGCGCCTGGCCAAGAGCAAGGGCTACTTGTTGCTGTCGCCCAAATCGTCCCGCGAGACCTGGTCGGCCATTCGCACGCCGGGCACGCCGCCCAACCCGGTCGTCGATCTGCGCTCCATCCGCCAGATGCTTGACGAGGTGTGGGAGACCTACGCGGTTGACCGCAGCCGTGTCTACGCTTCGGGCTTTTCCGACGGGGGGATTTTCACCCATATCCTGGGCCTGAGCTTTCCCCAGCTGTTTGCCGGGATTGCGCCGATTTCCTCCCAGCTCCACACTGCGGCCGATCAACTGCTGCGGCGGGGGCGGGGCCTGGACCTGCCCATCCTGCTCGTCCACGGCGAAAAGGACCCGATCTTTCCCATCGACTTTGCCCGCCAGACCCAGCAGCTGCTCAGCGGGCTCGGCTATCCGATCACCTTCCGTGAGATTCCGGACTGGGGCCACGCCTATCCCTACAGCATCAACGAAACCGTGGTGCTGCCCTGGTTCGAGAGTCTGGAGGCCAGGTCGGCGGCCTAGCCACCCGGTGGTGGCGGGGGTAGGCTGAGAGGACGAAAGGACTTCCGAGCTATGCGTCCACAGGTCTATATTGACGGACACGTCGGCACGACCGGCCTGCGTATACGGGAGTGGCTGGCGAACCGCCGCGATGTCGAAATCGTCAGTCTGGCTGCGGAGCATCGGAAGAGCGAGGCCGCGCGTCGGGAGTGTCTGCTGGCTGCGGACATCGCAGTGCTGTGTCTGCCCAACGAGGCTTCTCAACAGGCGGCCGACTGGGTCACAGACAGCCCGACCCGTCTGATTGACGCCAGTACCGCACACCGGGTGGCAGACGGCTGGGTCTACGGTTTACCCGAGCTGCAACCGGCACAGCGGGATGCCATCCGGGCCGCCAAGCGGGTTGCCAACCCCGGCTGTTATGCCTCGGCCTTCGTGCTGCTGGTCCGGCCGCTGATCGACGCCGGCGTGCTGACATCCCAGGCCGGGCTGTCCATCCACGCCCTGTCCGGCTATTCGGGCGGCGGCCGGGCACTGATCGACAAATGGGAGGATCCGCAGTTGGGGTTGGGCGGGCTGCCCTACGAGGCCCCGTATGCGCTGAGCAACCGCCACAAGCATATCCCCGAGATGGTGTGTTACGCCGGGCTGGACCACGACCCGCAGTTTGTGCCGGCCGTCGGACCCTTCCGCTGCGGTATGCGGGTCGAGGTGCCGCTCCACGCCTCGCTCCTGCCGCCCGGCACGACGGGTGGGGCGGTGTGGGAAGTCTTTCGCCAGCGCTACCAGGATGAACCCTTTGTCAGGCTCGTGCCCCAGGGGGCGACCATTGGGGAGCGCAGCCTCAACCCCCAGGCGTGTAATGATACCAACCGGCTGGAACTCCACGTGCTGCCCCATCCCTCGGGCCATATCCTGCTGGTGGCAACGCTGGATAATCTGGGCAAAGGGGCGTGCGGCGTAGCCATTCAGAACCTGAATCTGATGCTGGGCGTGTCCGAGACAACCGGCCTGCCGGTGTAGGCTCAGCCCCAACTAGTCTTTGCCCTCCTTGGACACCAGGTTGAGCGATACCGAATTCATGCAGTAGCGCAGACCGGTCGGCTCGGGACCGTCTTCAAAGACGTGGCCCAGATGGGCGCCGCAGGAACTGCACGTGACTTCGGTGCGGACCATGCCCCAGCTGCGGTCTTCCTCGGTTTCCACACTCTCGGCCTCGAGCGGCTGCCAGAAGCTCGGCCAGCCCGTGCCCGACTCGTACTTGGTATCGGAGTCGAACAGGTTCGCCCCGCAGCACGAACACTGGTAGATGCCGGGGTCCTTGGAGTGGGCGTATTTGCCGCTGAAGGCCGGCTCGGTGCCTTTGCCCCGACACACCGCAAACTGGGCCGGATTCAGAATCTCTTTCCACTCTGCGTCTGTTTTTTCGACTTTTCGCGCCATGCCGATATCCTCCTGCCTGTCGTCTTAGCACGCTCGCACGGCGTACCCAACGGCTGCGTGTTTACAACATCGGGAATGTCGTTTCGACCCCCAGCAGAATTTTTCCCGCGACTTCCGAAATCGGTGGGGCAATAACGGCGTGCTGGCTAAGCACATGGACATCGCGGAAGTGGCGCTGCAGCGGGCTGGTATCCCAGATGGCTGCGGTGCCGGCCGCCTGGTACATCAGGTCAATAGCCTGGGCCGAGGCGCTGGTGGCGTGGCAGGCCGACAGGCGCAGCAGGGCTCTGTCGCGTTGGCCGATCTTGTGGCCGGCTACCACCCTGTCCCACACGTCCTGGACGGTCTGGAACATGAACGCCCGCCCGGCCCGCAGCCCCGCCTCGGCCTGGGCGACCTGGGTCTGGATCACGGCGCGCTGGCTCAGCAGGCGGCTGCTGCCGGTCAGACGCTTGGTTTTTGCCAGCGCGACAAAGCTTTCGATGGCGCCGCGGGCCATACCCGTGGCCACGCTGGCCACGCTGACGGCCAGCAGGCCAAAAATGGGAAAGGTATACAGCGGGCCGGATTGGTGGCGGGTGCCGACCCCATAGGCTACGGCCCGCTCCTCGGGCACGAACACATCCCGGACCGCAATGTCGTGGCTGCCGCTGCCGCGCAGACCGGACACCGACCAGGTGTCGAGAATCTCGACCTCGGCCGCCGGAAAAATCATCATCCGCGTTTCCGGGTAGCCGTTTGGCGCTTTGCGCGGCTGGCCGTTGTCAACAATCACGCTGGTGCCCATCAGCCACTGGCTGTGCTGGCAGCCGCTGTTGAACGGCCAGCGGCCGGTCACCCGGTAGCCGCCGTCGGTGGGCTGAGCCTGGCCGTAGGGAGCAATGGCGCCGGCGGTGATGACGTTGGGGTCGCTGGCGTAGATCTCGCGTGCCACCTCTTCGCTCAGAAAGGCGCTGGTCGTGCCGCCGGTGGCGCCAATCATCGCGCACCAGCCGGCCGAGCCGTCTATCTGGGAAATTTCTTCAAACACGTGTAGAGCCGGGATAAGGTCCATCTCCAGCCCGCCCAGGCTGCTGGGAATCATCAGGCGAAAGATGCCGATTTCAGCCATGATCTGGGCGAGCTCGGCCGGCAGGCGGCGGTCGATTTCCATCTGGGCGATCCGGGCCTCAATCTGGGGGGCGAGACCACGGGCGGCCTCGATAAAGGTCTGGGGATGTGTGGTGTTCATGGCACTCTTGTATCAGACGCTGGTTTGAGACAAAACGGCGCATATGCCGAGTACGGGGACCAACACCGCTCTGGACCAGTGAGGAATAGATGGCTCCTCCACGCAGTGATATCGACCGGGTGCGGCGCTACTTCCACAACTTCGCCGAGTATCAGGCGCCCGAAAACGGTTCTCCTCTGTACCAGGTCTTGTCACGTGGCGTGCTGAACGACCCGGACATGCTGCGCTTTGCCGCCTCCTGCCCGACGTCCCAGCCCTCGGCCAACCTGTTGTTTGCCGCAGTCCACGAGTTGCTGCTGGCCGGAGCACAGCACCCGTTGCGCGACTATTACCCCGATGTGCTGGCCGACGGAGAGTCGGCGCGCACGCCCGGCCCCGAGACCTACGCCGTATTTCAGGATTTTGTCTGGAGCCGGCAGGAGCGCATCCGGCCGGTGCTTGAAACGCGCCTGGTCCAGACCAATGTCGTGCGGCGGACGACCTGCCTGCTGCCGCTGTTTGCCGAGGTGGCCCAGCGTGCCGCCGGCCGGCCGCTGGCCCTGATTGAAATCGGCACCAGCGCCGGCCTGAACCTGCACTGGGACCGCTATTATCACCGCTACGATCTCCCCTCGGGCGCGTACCACAGCTGGGGGGATGTCGACTCTCCGGTCCACCTGACGACCCAAGTCCGGGGCGATACCCCTCTGCCCGCCATGCCACCGACCATCCGGGTGGTATGGCGCCGGGGCATTGACCTCAATCCGATTGATGTAAACGATGTCGCGGCCATGCGCTGGATACGCGCCCTGATTTTTCCCGAGCATATCGAGCGCCACCACACGCTTGAGGCTGCGGCCCGGGTGGCCAGGGCTCATCCGGTTCCGGTTCTCAAGGGCGACGCGCTGGAGCGGCTGCCGGCCCTGCTCAAAGAGGTGCCGTCGGCCGGCCAGCTGTGTGTCTACGCGACCATGGTGCTGAATCAGTTCCCGGCCGACGGGCGTCAGGCGCTGCACGATTTGCTCAGCGCCTGCTCACAGGCTCGTCCGGTCGCCTTGCTGACCATGGAGGGGGTGCGAGAGGGCTGGGGGCGTCTGCATCTGACGGACTTTGTGGACGGCCGGATCAGCCGGCGGCACCTGGCTGACTGCCACGCCCACGGCCGGTGGCTGGAGTGGCAAGCGGCCGCTGAAGGGTGAGACGGGGAGGTAAGCTGGCCCTGGGCTCAGTCGTACCACCACGGTTTGGTTTTGATCTTTTCGCCGCCCCAGCCCTGGCTCAGGGGTCCCATGAAATCGACCCGGATAATTTTTTCGCTGAACTTCCAGCGGTCGTCGACCTTGCGCAGCGTATCCTCGTAAAAACCGCCAACCACAATGGATTCACCCCGCAGATCGCCGACCGCATCAAAATAGCTCTTGGACGTCGCCCGGTCCTTGTCAAGCGTAATGACCTGGTTGTGGATCAGGTGGCGCAGGCACTCCAGACGGTGGCTCATATAGCGACCGTACCAGCGTTCGACGGCTTCACGGCCGGCGCGCTTGCTGCCCGGGATGAGCAGCAGGTCACACTCGTCGGCAAACAGGGCCATGACTTCGTCCAGCGTACCTCTATCGACCGCCCAGCAGTAGCGGTGCACGAGGTCCCGAATCCGGTCGCGCTCAAAGAGTTCGTGCAGCATGTCCGCGTCTGTCATCGTCCGCTCCTACAGCCGGTATAACTCGGCCGCAGCTCTGCCCAGAATCCACTCCTGATCCGTGGACGAGAGGCCGCCGAGGTGGGTGTGCAGTTCGACCAGCGGGTCCTTGTGGGCGTCGAGGTGGGGGTAGTCGGTTGCCCACAGCATCCGCTCGGCTCCGATCCATCTGCTGACTTCGGGAATCATGGCCTCGTCAACATCGGCCGAGATCCAGCAGTTGTTGCGGAACAGCTGGCTCGGTGCGTGGTGCATGGCGGTGCTGAATGAAAACGCCTCGTACTTGCCGTCGGCGCGTTCCATCCAGGCCGGCAGCCAGCCGCAGCCGATTTCCAGGACCACATAGCGCAGCCGTGGAAAGCGCTCCAGCACGCCGCCCTGAAACAGACAGTTGAGGCCCAGGCGCGAGTCCTCGGTGATCTGCATGAAGATATACCACATCGAGTTTTCTTCGGCTCTGGGCATGGTGGTGTGGCGGTACAGGCCGTCGCCCAGAAAGTCCGGTCGGACCTGGACATGGGTCGAGATGGGCAGACCGGAAGCCTCGACGCACGCCCAGAAGGGATCGTAGTAGGCCGCGCCGATCGGAATCCCGTTGGTCGGGAAGGGGGTATAGAACAGCCCCTTGACCTTGTCCTTGACGCGCTCGACCTCGGCAATGGCCAGGTTCACATCGCGCAGGTTGATCTGGGCAATTGGAATCAGCCGGTCGGCATGACCGGAGCAGAAGTCCACGACATAGTTGTTATAGGCCCGACAGTAGGCGGCCGACAGCTGGGGATCGGCGCACTCGCCCTCCCAGCAGATGCCGATGGTCGGGTACAGAATGGCGATATCAATGCCCTGCTCATCCATTTCTCTGACGCGCGCGTCGGGGTCAATGCCGCCAGGCGTGCGTTTGGCCGCCTCCCAGTAGCTGACCTTGCCGGGCGTCATCAGCTCGCGCGGGTCCTGATAGGCGCCGCCCAGAATGCCGAGCGTGCCGCCCTGCAACAGGCGGCTCTTGCGCCGGTCGATTTCGAGGTATTCGAGGCCGCGCTCATCCTCGGCCAGCCGCATGGCCCGGTCGCGGTAGACCGGCTCAAGATAGCGCTGCCACAGGTCGGGCGGTTCCAGAATATGCCCGTCGGCATCAATCACCACAGGTTTTGGCATGGCTGTCTCCTTACGCGACGCACGTCTAGCGGGCGGGTTTGGTCGCCTGAGCGCTGGGCCGGGCGAGTATCCGGGCGGTCCAGGCCGCGACGTGGGGCGGCGGCGTAATCTCCATCAGGGGCAGGAACTCAACGAACGGGGTGTAACACACCTCGACCAGGCTGTAGCTGTTGCCGACCACATAGTCGGTGTTGTGCAGCTGTGTGTCGAGGATGTCCAGGTGGGCCTCAATCTCCCGCTTGGCCCCGGCCATGGCCTCGGTGTTCCAGCGCTCCTGGGGCAGGAAACGCTTGGGAAAGATGATCGTCCCGGTCTGGCGGGTGAACTGGAGGTCGCACAGTTTCACGTGCTGGGCAACGCGGGCGCGGCCACGCGCGTCGGCCGGCACGAGGGGCGGCGTGGGGTAGAGGGCTTCGAGGTATTCCAGAATGGCGCTTGACTCGTACAGGACAAAGCCGTCGTCTTCTTGCAGGCTCGGCACCCGGCCGTAGGGGTTGAGCGACATGTAGGGCTGCTGTTTGTGGGCGCCGGCCGTCATATCGACTTCGACCAACTCGGCGTTCGCCTCCAGGCCCTTTTCAATCAGCGCGATACGGACCCGGCGGGCAAAGGTTGACAGCGGATGGTAGTGGATGGTGAGCATGGGCAGTCTCCTGTGTGCCCTCCTCGCATACCCCGTCCGGCCCCGGGCTGCAAGTTCCGCCGCGCCGAGAGCCCGGCTCGTGCTTGACCTGTCTGCCCCGACTTGGCATGAAGGGCGATGAGATCAGAACCTACAAGGAGGCAGCTATGAAAATGGGAGTTGCGATGTTCGCTACGGATTATGCGGTGCCGCCGGACCAGTTCGCCAAGGAGTGCGAAGAGCGTGGCTTTGAGTCGGTGTGGTATCCCGAACACACCCATATCCCGGCCAGCCG
>JAAXHF010000092.1 GCA_012271025.1 Deltaproteobacteria bacterium
CCCTTTATGAGTCCGGACCCTAGAGCCACCGGCAAACACCTACGCCTGGGCCAACTGGTCCACACAGCTGACTTTTCCCCGCAGAGGCTATTATGAAATCTGGGCTCGGGCGTTTGACGATACGGGCAACGCCCAGCCCTTCGACCAGCCGTGGAATCCCAAGGGCTACCTGGGGAATGTCATTCACCGCCTGCCGGTCCAGATTTCGGCCTGACAAATCGACGGGCTCGTCATCCCGGCACCCTCGCTCAGTCCACCGCCATCACCCGCGTGTTCACAAAATAGGCAAAATCGAACCGGGTTGTCTCACCGACCCGCTTGCCGGGGATTGGCAGCAGCCGGGCCGAGAGCGGCTTGGCCAGCTTCCAGCCCAGGGCGGCCACATCGCTCAGCACGGCGGCCAACTGATCGAGGCTCACGTCCCCGGCCAGCGGGATGGTATCGAGCCCGGTCCCGCACACCACAGAGTAGCTGAGCAGACTGGACAGCCGCAGCACGCCCTGGTTGTTGCGCTCGGCCAGCCCGACATCTTCGAGCACCGGCAGCATCAGCCCGCTATAGCCACAGGCCTGGAGACGTGTCTCCTTGAGGGCGGCGGTAATCTGGGCCGCCACGGCCAAGGTTCCGGGCGTCCCAAAGCGACCCAGGCCCAGGCGTTCAATCGCGTAGGCAATGCTCGCCTCCGGGCCGGGTCCGGGCGCCGGAGACAGGTCTATGCCGCGAAAAACAAAATCGGCCCCGTGGTGTCGCTGGGCGAGCTGCTGGAGTGGCTCGATCCGGCGTTCCAGCTCGCCGACCAGGGCGGCTCGAAAATCGTCCAGCTCCTGTCCGGGCTGGGCAGCCGCAGCCACAATATCGGCCGCCTCCAAGGCCAGACAAAAAGCTGGCGGCCCGTGGTGAAAAGCGGCCGGGAAAAAGGGGATATGGGGGCCGCAGTTCAGCACGGCCGCAAAGCGCAGGTTGCCGAACCCCTCGGCTGTGGTCCGGGCGATGGTCTGGATCGTTTGCCCAATTGCCCGAGCGCTTGACCGCCGTAGGGGACGGCCGGTCTCGGCCAAGACCGCGCTGGTGAAAACCGTGCTGGTCTCGGCAATCAGACGCGGCACAAGCCCGAACAGGTATGGCGAGGCACGCTCAGGGTCAATCGGCCCTATCGAGCAATACTCGATGCCGTTTGCCTGACAACAGGCCTCCAGATCTGTGACAAAGCCCAGCACCTCGGCCTCGGTTCGGTCGCCAAGAAAGGCGGGAAACGGCGGCGTGGCCAGACGAACCGTCTGCACCTCAAGGCCGGCCGCCTCGCACTCGGAACGCAGGCTTGAGGCAAAACGGCCCGCCGCAACGATCTGGTCAGGCTGAAGCGGCAGTCCGGGGTCTACACCGAGCGTAATGGCACGTACCTTCATGACAGCACTCCTTAGCAGGCTCCGCCTTCCCAGGCTACTCCGAGGGATTGCAATTACAGAGAACTGAATATAGTCAATATATGAACGAGGGACTGATTATGGCAAAAGATGCAGCATCCCCCCCCTCCACCTCCCAGACACCGCCGGAGGGCAGCGAAGTCCAGGTCAAGCTCACCCGCCGTCCGCCGTGGCAACCGTCACCCCGCCTGCCCGACTACCTGCTCGAGGACGAACTCAACAAGCTCATGGACCCGCGCGAATGGAAAGTCTACCGGGCGCTGTGGCGTCATTCGATTGGGCTGCGCCGCACCCCGCTGATTACGGCCGGCTACGCCGACGTAGGCGAAATGACCGGCCTGTCGCGAGCTTCTATCATCCGAGCCCTCAAGGGCCTGATGAAGAAACGCTATGTGGTCCGCATCATTGCTCCAGAGTCGGCAGGAGAGGACCGTGTCGAGCAGGCTCGGCTGCCGCGCAAACCGCGCGACGGCCACCGCTACCTGGTATGCACCTATCGTGAGGTGATTGAGGGTCGCCTACGGGATGGAACCCCGCTCAAAGATATTCCCGAAGGCGGGCTGTATCCCGAGGAGATCCAGGTCTTTCGCCGGGAGGGCCAGGAGTCGCTGTTCTCCGAATAGCCCCTTGCGCAGCCCGTCTGGATGGGGCATCTTCAGGGGGCGGAGTCGGTACGGCTGTAGACGCATACCCCCGCTGGGTAGAGGCGCATGGTACTACGACAGAGTGTTTTTTCGTTTCTCGTCCTGAGTTGCTGCTGGCTTGCGCTCCCGTCGCCCGGTCAGGCCCAATTCTTGTCCCAGGGTGAGCGGATCGGAAGCCAAATGACCGGCGACCGGGCTCGCGACCGGGTTGATCGCAAGAAAAAGGGGGCCAACATTACCGAGTGGGTTCGGCGCCTCAACAACGACCGGCCCGAGACCCGTCTGGAAGCCGTCAAGTCCCTGGGCGATTCCAAGGATCCCGAGGTGATTGAACATCTGGTCAACGCCACCGCAGATATTGATATCCGGGTCAAAATCAAGGCCATCGAATACCTCGGCAATCTGCGGGCAACGGACGCGACCCCGGTTCTGGCCCAACAGCTCTTTTTGCGGAACACCCACATGGGGGTGAAAAAGAAAGTCTTGATTGCCCTGGGAAAAATCGGGGATCCGCGCGGGGCAGAACCCATCATCGAATTCCTGCGGCGCGACCTTGACGAAAACGCCAAAGGCATCGCCATCTATGCCCTGCGTGACGTGGGCAATGAGCAAGTCCTGGTTTTTCTCGACAATATCGCCGCAGACGACTCTTCCCAGCCGATCAAGCAGTTAGCCGCCCGGGCAGCCACCGACATCCGAAACCGACTGTCGCCAGAATACGAGCCGGTTATTCCGACCTATATCCAGCAGGTCGAGCTGCGCAACCAGGCCGAGCAGGGCGGACGATAAGCGGGGCGACACTTCTGGAAGGGGAGCCGGCCACTCATGCGCAATACAATTCTCGCACTCGGTCTACTGGTCTGGATGATAGCCCCGGTGGTCCACGCCTCAGACCACGAGCCCAGCCCTGGTGCAAGCCTCGCAGCGCCTCAGCTCTCGACCGGCCTGCCTCCACTGGTTGACACCGCCAAAAAAGCCAAGCGCTCGGTGGTCAATATCTCCACCACCCAGAAGCTCCAGCGCCAGAGCGGCCGCCAGCGCCGACCCAGCCCGTTTGGCGGCGAAGATCCGTTTGAGGAATTCTTCCGGCGCTTTTTTCCAGACCCCTCACCGGACCAACCCCGGAGCCTGGGGTCGGGCTTCATCATCAGTGAAGACGGCTACATTGTGACCAACAATCACGTCATTGGCGAGGCGGACAAAATCACCGTTCGCCTGTCGGACGAAGAGGAATACCAGGCGACCGTCATCGGCTCGGATCAGCGGACCGACCTGGCGCTGATTAAAATCGAGCCGAGCAGCCCGCTGACCGCCATCCCGCTGGGCGATTCCGAAGCCCTGCAGGTCGGCGACTGGGTCATGGCCATCGGCAACCCCTTCGGCCTTGAGCAAACCGTCACCGTCGGCATTGTCAGCGCCACAGGCCGGGTTATCGGAGCTGGTCCGTACGACGACTTCATTCAAACCGACGCCTCGATCAATCCGGGCAACTCCGGCGGCCCCCTCCTCAACCTCAAAGGCGAGGTCATCGGCATTAATTCGGCGATCTTCAGCCGCGGCGGGGGCAATATCGGGATTGGCTTTGCCATCCCCATCGGCCAGGCCAAGTCCATTATCGCTCAGCTCAGAGAGAGCGGCAAAGTGACCCGGGGCTGGCTGGGCGTCATGATCCAGCCGGTGACCAAAGAGCTGGCCGACTCCTTTGGCCTGGACGAGCCCAAAGGCGCGCTGATTGCGGAGGTGACCGAGGGGGGTCCGGCCCAACAGTCCGGCTTGGAGCGGGGAGACGTCATCACGGCTTTTAACGGACAGACGATTCACGACTCGCGCGACCTGCCCGGCCTGGTTGCCAACGCTCCGGTCGGTTCCGAGGCACAGGTCAAGCTGCTGCGCGGCGGACAAGAGCAAGACATCTCAGTCAAACTCGGTGAACTGCCCGACCAACTGGCCAGCCGCAGGCCGGCCCAGGCCGACCAGGAAAGCTGGGGCATGACCGTGGCGGACCTCACGCCCGATATCGCCCGCCGGTTCCAACTCGACGCCAGCCGTGAGGGCGTGGTGGTGACCGCTGTTGAACCCGACAGCCCGGCCGCCAGCGCCGGGATTCAGCCCGGAGACCTGATCGAAGAAGTCAACCGCAAAACGGTGACCTCGGTCACCGAGTTCAGCACGGCCATTGCCGACTTGAACGACGAGGACACCCTGCTGGTCCTGGCCCGGCGGGGGACCTTCACGTCCTTTTTTGCCCTGAAGAAATCGGGCTAAGCCCGCAGGGATCGTCTCAGAGCCGAGGCTTGACGACCGGCGGGGTAAAGACCGAGACGGGCGGAGGCACACCTTGATAGGCCTCGACCTCGACCAGGGTCGTGTGGGCGCTCGACCCCTGGGCGAGCTGAGAGGTGCCTTTGTCGAGGGTCAGCACATTGGGGTTGCCGTGCTTCTCCAGCGTTCCCGGCAGCCCGGGCTCCGAGGGATCGTACCAGGCTCCGGTTGCCAGCTGGACGACCGACGGCTGGACCCGAGGCGTGACCACCGCCCCGGCCAGACACTGACCGCGGTCGTTGAAAACCCGAACCACCGTCCCATCGCGGATCCCGCGCCGGGCCGCATCGTCAGGGTGAATCCAGATTGGCTCACGCCCGGCGACCTTGGCTTCCTGGCTGACAACGCCCTGATCGAGCTGACTGTGCAGGCGGGTGGCCGGCTGGTTCGAGACCAGATGCAGGGGGTAACGTTTGGCTCGCTCACTCCCCAGCCACTCGGCCGGCTCCAGCCAGACCGGATGGGGCGGACAGTCGTCGTAGCCGTAGGAGGCGATCCGCGCCGACCAGAGTTCGATTTTTCCCGACGGCGTTGTCAGCGGATGCGCCTGAGGATTAGCGCGGAAGGCGGCCAGAAAAGGCTGAGGGGGATTCGGAGCGGGCAGCTCAAACAGACCCGCCTCCCAGAACTCGTCAAATTCCGGCATGCGCACCCCCCGCTCAGCCGCGCGGCGCTGCGAGATGCGGTACAGGTGACGCAGCCAGCCCATCTCATCCCGCCCCTCGGTGAAACGCTCGGCAAAGCCCAGCCGCTCGGCCACCGCAGCGAAAATCGCATGGTCGCTGCGCGCCTCGCCAATTGGCGCCAGCGCCTGTTTATTAGCCAGCAAAAAGCCGTCCCGGGGGGTGCTGACCATATCGTTGCGCTCAAACGGAGTGGTCGCCGGCAGGACAATATCGGCGTGGCGCGCCATCGGCGTCCACCACGGCTCATGGACAATAATCGTCTCCGGCTTCTGCCAGGCCCGCAGCAGCCGGTTCAGATCCTGGTGGTGATGGAACACGTTACCCCCGGCCCAGTAAATGAGCCGAATATCGGGGTAGACATAGTGCTCGCCATTATAGGCAAACAGGCCGCCGGGATTCAGCAACATGTCGGCAATGCGAGCAACCGGAATAATTTCCTCGACCGGATTCGTGCCCCGGTCCAGCACCGCCCAGTTGAGCCGATTGGTGTGCGCCCCAACGCTGGAGACCGAGCCGTATCCATAGCCGAATCCACCGCCCGGCAGACCGATTTGGCCCAGTATGGCGGCCAGGCTGACCAGCATCCAGAACGGCTGCTCACCATGGTCTGCCCGCTGGAGCGACCACGAGGCCGTGATCAGCGTCCGCTCGGCCGCCATCCGACGCGCCAGCCCCCGGATCGTCCGGGCCTCGATCCCGGTCATGGAAGCCGCCCAGTCGGCGTCTTTGGCCTGGCCGTCGGTGTCTCCCATCAGGTAGGGCCGAAACTTTTCAAACCCGACGCAGCAGCGGGCCAGAAAATCCTCATCGTGCAGCCCCTCGGCGACCAGGGTGTGGGCCAGCCCCAGCATCAGGGCCACATCCGTATTCGGACGCGGGGTGAGCCACTCGGCCCCCAGAAAATCGGCCGCGTCGTCCTTGACCGGCCCCACATACACGAACTCGACGCCCGCCCGTTGACACGCCCGCAGGCCGTCGGCGGTTCGGTGGCGCACGACGCCGCCGTAGCTGATCTGGGTATTCTTCAGCGGAACCCCGCCAAACATCACAACAAGTTTTGAGTGGGCGGCGATGGTCGGCCACGACGCCTGGTCAACCAGAAAGCGGAAGAAGTTGCCCGCCACATACGGCATGATGACATCGCCGGCCGCCGTACTATAGGTGTTCACCGAGCGGACAAAGCCGCCGAACAGACCGAGAAAGCGCTGGAGCTGGGCGGCCGGAAAGTGGAACGCGCCCGCGCTGCCCCAGCCGTAGGAGCCGCCATAGATGGCCCGATTGCCATGCGTCCGGCGGACCCGGCTCAGCTCGTCCGCCACCACGTCGAGCGCCCGGTCCCAGTCCACGGCGACAAACGGCTCGGCGCCTCGCCTGCCACGGCCGGGCCCGTGCTCAAGCCAGCCGGCCCGGATCATCGGCTGGCGGATGCGCAGCTCGTCGTCAACGCTTGTCACATACGAGCGGCCGAGCGGAGAGGGAGCGGGATCCTGAGGGATGGGACGCAGGGCGACGAGGCGCCCATCCCGCACCTCGGGATCATAGCCTCCCCAGTGGAGAGCGGTTCGGGCCAGAGACGGCTCGGCCATCGGGTGTGTCCCGGCTCAGTGGGGTTAGCTCGTGGCCCGCTTACGGGTAATCATGGCCAGCACGGCTGCGGCAAACGGCCTGCCCATCAGCACGTCGAAAGCCTGGATCACCGCCTGTCGATGGGCGAGGTGCAACACAAGCTCCCGCTCCTGGGCAGAGGTGTCGGCCGCAAAAAACCGCGCCTGACAGGCGCACTGCCACGGCCGGGGCGGAAACTCCAGCCGGCCCCGGGTACTACACGTCCAGGCCGTATACTCTTTTCCCCAAAAGTGTTCCAAGCCGCGCAACACCCTGGCGGTGGACACCGTCAGACCGAGGCTGACGGTCGGCGCGTCAACACTCGCCACTGGCTCGGCGCAGTCGAAGTGCCAGGCAATGAGTTGGTCTTCCATCGGCTCCTCCCGTTTCAATCGGCTGCGGCCACCGGCTCGAGACGCGCCTGGCGCACGGCCCGCGTCTGCGCCCAGTCGACCGTACCGGCCTGGGGGTCGATCACCACCCCGTACTGCTCACGGGCTCCGGCAATCGTCAGCTTCTCGTCTTTGACATCGGCCAACACCTTCTCGGGCTCGCGCTCAAAGGGATCGCCGTGGCCGCCGGACGCGCACACCACGTGGTAGATGCTGTCGCCCGGCCGCACGTCGAGATGCATGTGCGCCTTACGCGGCAGTTCCTGACTGGCATCGCCCGAGTTCAGGATATTGGTCGACAGGGCGCCCGGCCGACCGCCGGCCATACCCTCAGACGCTCGCAACAGTCGGTTGGTACGGACCATGGCCTTGCCCGGCTGCAGAAAACGCCACTGCTTGTAGATCGACAAAGACCCCCGGTATTTGCCCGGCCCGGCCGTATCCGGCACATAGCCGAAGCCGTCAACAACAACCGGATACTCGCGTTCGAGCAGCTCGGCCGGGATGGTGCCGTAGGAGCCGAACGACATGGGAGCGACACCGTCAATACCGTCTTTGCGGGGGCGCCCGCCCCAGCCGCCAAAGAAGATATCCATCATCGCATACGGCGTGCCGTCGGCCTTCTGACCGGTCAGGTGCAACACATCACCGCCCTCGCCCGGAATCGGCACGCGCTCGGGCAGGGCCTTGGCCAGAGCCCGGAACAGCATATCGAACACACGAAAAAACAGCGGCGCCCTACCGCCCACCGCAGCCGGAAACTGCGGGTTGACCAGGGAGCCGGGTTCGGCGATCACGCTGATGGGCCGGACAAAACCGACGTTGGGCAGGACGTCCGGACTGACGATACTCTTGACCGCCCCAAAGACCGTCGCCTGGGTCATGCTGAGCGGCAGGTTGATCGCGCCTCTGGCCTGGGGACTGGTGCCGGTAAAATCCGCAGTCAGCGTGTCTTCGGCAATCCGCAGGGTCAGCTTCAGGGCCAGAGACGCCGTATCCGTACCGAAGCCGTCATCCTCAAACACATCTTCGTGCATATATTCTCCGGGCTCGATCTCGCGCAGGGCGGCCCGCGTCGCCCGCTCGGCGTAGTCGATCAGATAGTCACACGAGGATTGGTAGGTCGGCAAACCGTATTTGTCGAGCAGAGTGCGGAGTTCCTGTTCGCCCCGCCAGCAGCCGGCGATCTTGGCCTCGACATCGCCCAGCCACTCGTCCGACACCCGGACATTGGCCAGAATCGTATCCAGCAGGGCGTCGTTGCGCTCTCCAGCCTGGTACAGCTTGACGACCGGCAGCCGCAGCCCTTCTTCAAAGGTCTCCGAACACTGGCTGCTGAACCCGCCCGGAAAGCGACCGCCGATATCGGTATGATCGGAGTAGGCCAGGGTGAAGGCGACCAGTTGATCGCGCCAGAAGGCCGGGGCAATAATCGCCACGTCCGGCATATGGGTCACCCCGGCATACGGATCGTTGACCACCACCACGTCACCGGGCTGAAACGTGCCGCCGAATTTGTCCAGCACATAGGGCATCATGGCCATGAAGAACGACAGCTGAAACGGCGCGGCATAGCCCTGGCCCAGCATCCGGCCCTGGCCGTCGCAGATGGCGGTGGCAAAGTCGCCGGTCTTGACCATGGCCGAGCGGCCGGTTTTCCAGACCGCAATCGCCATCTCCTCGGTAATCGAGGCCAGTTCGTTTTTAATCACTTCCACCAGAATGGGATCAAAGCTGCGTGCCATGCTGTCCCCCTTGAGCCGAAGCCTACGGGCGCACCTCGTAATAGGCGTTAAACGGATTCTCAAAGTCGTGCCGCGTAAACCGGCCAAAACCGGCTTCGGCGGCCATCGTGCGCGCCACCTGTTCGTTGAAGCCCAGCGTGCCCAGGCCGGCACCGCCGGGCTCCGACATGGCCGACGACATACAGCCCATGACCGAAAAGGCGTAGAACATGCCGGTCAGCGGGTTCTTCAGATTTTCTTCAAGGGTCGGGGCGGAGTTGATATCGGCAATAAACCACGTCCCGTCGGACCTGAGGGCCGCGCGAATGGCGCGAATCATGCCGGCCGGGTCGGTCATGTCGTGGATGCAGTCAAAGGTGGTGATGAAATCCAGGCTGGCGTCAGTCGGCAGGCCGTCAGTCTTGGCGTTGTGAAACGTGGCATTGCCGAGCCCGGCGGCCCGTCTGTTGTCCTCGGCCCTGGCCAGGGCGTGCTGCGAGATGTCATAGCCGTGGAACTCGGAGCGCGGATAAGCTTTGGCCATTTCGAGGAGAGCCACGCCCGCGCCACAGCCGACATCCGCAGCCCGAGCGCCAGCCCTGAGCTTGTCGGTCACGCCGTCGAGGGCGGGCAACACGGTCGGCACCAGCGCGGTCCGAAACCAGGGCCCGAACACCCGCTCAATGCCGCGCGCGCCCTGGGCGCCCCGGGCATCGTAGGGCAGCCCCAGGCCGGTCCGAAAGGACTCGGGCAGCCGCTCCAGCAGCTGCATCCGCTGCGGCAGGTCGCTGAAAATGCCGGCCGCAAACTTGGGGTGAGTCTCGTCGGCCAGCAGCACGCCCATCTCGGCCGACAGCTCAAACTGTCCGTCGCCATGATATTCGACCAAGCCGGCTGCGGCCTGGCCGTGCAGCCACTCGCGCACCCAGCGTTCGTGCAAACCGGTCTTGTCGGCCAGCTGCTGGCTGTTCAGCGGTCCGGCCCCCCGTAGCGCCCGGTACAGACCCAGGGCGTCGCCCAGGTGGATCATGGCCGAGATGAGCGCCCCCTTCAGGTGTCCAAAAATCTGTTGCCCGGCGGCTTTCAGCCTGTCCGGATTCAACCCCTCGGTCGCCATGCTGCCCCCCTTCTTTGCCTAGGAAAAGCGCGGAATGACCTGCTCTCCCCACAGGCGGATCGACTGCATCACTTTCTCGTGCGGAATATTGTAGTTCTGCATCAGACACAGCAGCTGATCGACGCCCATGTCCTGGTACTGGTGGACCTTGTCAATACAGTGCTGCGGGTCGCCAACAATAGACCATGCTCTGCTGGTCCAGATAATCGAAGGTGAACTTGTCTTTATCCACCTCGCCAAAACGCTGGTAGTACTCGTAGCCCGAGCCCTCTTTCAGAAATTTCTCCATCGAAGTCCCGAGCATCTCAAACGACTTCTCGTTGTACCACACCACCCCCTCTTCGGCCTCTTCGCGGGCGGCCGCATTGCTGGTCGAGCAGTGGACCAGCGAGAAGACCGCAGCCTGTTTGTTGACGAACGCGCCGACCGGCGTGGCCTGATCGGCCGCCGCCTTATACAGCTGCACCCGCCGCCCGACTTCCTGCAGGTTGAGCGCCAGGGTAAAGGACAACAGACCCAGCCCTTTTTTGCCCGCCAGCTCGTGGCTGGTGGGGCTGGTGCAGGCCATCCACAGCGGCGGGTGGGGTTTCTGGACCGGTTTGGGGATCACGTGGCGGGGAGGAACAGAGAAGTATTTGCCCTGGTGGGAGAAGAGATCGTCCTGCCACATGCGGGGCAGCATGGACAGGGATTCTTCCCACATGCCACGGGTGTCGGCCGGGTCAATGCCAAAGTCGCCCATCTCCAGCATGGTCGCCGACCGACCGGTGCCGAACTCGAGGCGCCCGTTGCACATGATATCGAGCGTGGCGCCCATCTCGGCCACCCGGGCGGGATGGTTATACGGGGCCGGCAGCAGACGCACCCCGTGACCAATCCGAATCGTTGAGGTCTTGGCGGCGATATAACCGTACAACACCTCGGGCGCCGAGCAGTGGGAGAACTCATCCAGAAAGTGATGCTCGACCGTCCAGAAGGTGTCAAAGCCGACCTGCTCGGCGAGCTGCACCTGCTCGACAACCTCGTGGAAGACCCGCGCCTCGGCTCCGGGCCCCCATTTGCGCGGGACGGTGATCTCGTAAAAAATCGCAAACTTCATGCGTGTCTCCCGGCCACAGGCGAGCAACAGGGCGGCTCAAACGCCGCCCTGTTGTCAGACTACATCCCGCTGATCAACTCCAGGATCGTGCCGTCCGGGTCCTTGAAACACACCACCCCAATGGTTGCCCCGCCCGGCCCGTCGATCTTCTTGAGCGGTGACAGGAATTCGACCCGCATTTCCTGCAGGTCGGCATAGGTCTTGTCGATATCGTCAACCGTGAAGGCGATCCGGCAGATGCCGACGTTGTTGAGCGTCGGATACGGCGTGCCCTGTGTCGGCGGATCGATGAACTGCACCAGATCGAGGACCGGCGCGTTCTCATCGTCGCCCAAACGCATGAACACCCCGCGCAGCTTCTGCGCCTTGAGCCCCAGCGCGTCGCCGACACTCGGATCGTCCAGCACGAAGTCGTTGACCTTGTTGAAACCCAGCTTTTCATAAAAGCCGATTGAGCGCTCCATATCGGTGACACACACATTGACGTGAAACAGTCTCTGTAACATCGCACTCCTCCTTTACAAGCAGCGAGGGGCGGTCCGCGGACCGCCCCCACAACAAACGGGCAGCGCCCGCCCGAGCAGGCGGACCGTGCCGGCTTAGGACTGACCCGAACGCAGCACCTGGCCGGGCAGTGCGCCGGTGTGTTTCTGATCCTCGTACAGGACGCTGCCGTTGACGACCGTATGCATCACGCCCTCGGCCGGCATGACCAGACGCCGCCCGCCGCCGGGCAGGTCGGTGCGCATCTCACCGCGCTTCTTCGAGCCGATCGTGTTCAGATCAAAGATGGCGAAATCGGCCGCCAAGCCCTGCGCAATCCTGCCCCGGCTGGTCAGGCCATAGAAGGCCGCCGGCTCAGAGGTGATCCGCTTGACGGCGTGCTCCAGGCTCATGACCTGACGCTCACGCACCCAGGTGCCGAGCAGATAGGTGCAGTAGCCGGCGTCACACAGCATATCGACGTGCGCCCCGCC
>JAAXHF010000093.1 GCA_012271025.1 Deltaproteobacteria bacterium
ATGCGCAACGGGTCGGTCTCAATGACCACGCCGTACTGCTGGCGAGCGCCGGCAATCGTGACCTTCTCATCCACCACATCGGCAAAGACCCGCTCCGGCTCGCGGGTCCAGGGGTCACCATGGCCGCCCGAGCCGCTGACCAGATGGTGGAGTCGGTCGCCGGCCTTGACCTCCATATGCAGGTGGGTCTGGCGCGGCAGCTGGCTGTTCTCGGCGTGGGCGTTCCAGGTGTTTTGCGACAGCCCGCCGGGCTGGCCGCCGTTCAGTCCCTCGGAGGGCCGGCTCAGCCGGTTGGTGCGGATCATGATCTTGCCCGACTGGAGAAAACGCCACTGGCGGAAGACCGACAGCGAGCCGCGGTATTTGCCGGCCCCACCCGTATCAGCCCGATAGCCAAAGCCCTCGACCACCAGCGGGTACTCGCGTTCGAGCAGCTCGGCCGGCGTGGTGCCGTAGGAGCCGAAGGTCATGGGCGTCACCCCGTCAATGCCGTCCTTCATCGGGCGGCCGCCCCAGCCGCCGAAGAATCCGTCCAGCATGGCAAACGGCGTGCCGTCGGCCTTGGTTCCGGCAAAGTGCAGGATGTCGCCGCCCTCGCCGGCTATGGGCACCCGGTCGGGCAGGGCTTTGGCCAGGGCGCGGAAAACAAGGTCAAACAGGCTGAACGACAGCGGTGCGCGGCCGCCGACCGCAGCCGGATAGCTGGGGTTGACCAGACAGCCGTCGGGCACCAGGATGTCGATCGGTCGG
Source organism: Deltaproteobacteria bacterium (assembly GCA_012271025.1). The sequence continues at coordinate 751 of JAAXHF010000093.1, forward strand.
GTGAAGCCGACGTTGAGCAGCACGTCAGGTTGGACGATGACCTTGATGGCGGCATAGACCATGGCCTTGGTCATGCTGAGCGGCAGGTTGATGGCGCCCCGGGCCTGTGGCGCGGTGTCGCTGAAATCGGCCGTCAGGCTGTCACCGCTGACCCGCAGAGCGACGTTCAGCTTGAGTTCCACCCCCTCGGTGCCAAAGCCGTCGTCCTCAAAAAAGTCGCAGTAGTCATACACGCCGTCGGGGATGGCCCGGATGGCGGCCCGGGTTTCACGCTCGGCATAGTCCATCAGATAGTCACAGCTGGCGGCGAAGGTCTCCACGCCGTACTTTTCGAGCATGCGCACAATCTCTTGCTCGCCGCGCCAGCAGCCGGCAATCTTGGCCTCGGCATCACCCAGCCACTCGTCCGGGGTGCGAACGTTGGCCAGGATGGTGTCCAGCAGGCCCTCGTTGCGCTGCCCCTCGGCGTACAGCTTGACAATGGGCAGCCGCAAGCCCTCCTCAAAGGTTTCGGTACACTGGCTGCTGAAGCCGCCGGCAAAGCGCCCGCCAATGTCGGTGTGGTGGGAGTAGGCGATGGTGTAGGCCAGGATATCACCCTGCCAGAAGATCGGGGCGACGATTGCCACGTCGGGCATATGGCCCATGCCGGCGTAGGGATCGTTGACGAGCAGGATATCGCCGGGTTTGAGCCGGCCGTGCCACTTGGCGCGCACGCAGTCCATGACCTCCATGAAAATGGCCAGCTGAAACGGCGCGGCATAGCCGGGACCGATCAGACGGCCCTGGCCGTCACAGATGGCGGCGGCAAAGTCACCGATTTTGACCATGGCCGAGCGGCCGGTTTTGCTGACCGCAATGGCCATCTCTTCGGTGACCGCAGCCAACTCGTGTTTCATCACCTCAACCAGAATGGGATCAAAGCTGCGTGCCATGCCTGAAACCTGAGAGAGGAAACGTGTCAAGCTTTTCATACGGAGGGACGACACGTTTCCTCTTGGCGTCCCTCCGTTGTGCGGTTATCGAGGGTGGGGGATCCCCCCCTACCCTCTTTGACTAGGCTCCCTGCTCGTAGCTGCGCAGCATCTTGCCCGGCAGGGCGCCGGTGCAGGTCTGGCCCTCAAACGTCACGCTGCCATTCACCAGGGTGTAATGATAGCCGGCCGCCTTCTGGACCCGCCGCCAGTCGTTGTTGGGTAGGTCGGTGACCGTCTCCATGGGCAGCACGGCCAGTTTTTCCAGGTCGTAGACCACGATGTCGGCCGGCATGCCCTCGCGCAGCCAGCCCCGATCACGGATACCGATCGCCCAGCCCAGCATGGTTGACAGCCGCCAGTGGGCTTCTTCCAGGCTCATCAGCCCCTTGTCCCGCACCCAGTGGGCCAGGAAGTGGGTTGGGTAGCGACCCGAGGTCAGAAACTTGGTATGCGCCCCACCGTCCGAGGCGCCAATCAGGCACAGGGGATGCTTGATGATCTGACCGACGGCCTCGTCGTTGTCGTTGAGCAGGCTGGGCATGGAGAACTCGGTCTTGAAGTCTTCCTCAACCGCCAGGTCGAGCATGGCATCGACCGGATGCTTGGCCTGCTCGGCGGCAATATCGGAAATGCTGCGGCCCTGGAGGTGGGTGTTCTTGTCCAGATGGACATCATCGACAAAGGTCTGATCCCACTGGAACATCGACACCTGGGCGGCTTCGCCGTCATCGCGGTCACGCCGACGCGGCCGGCCCATCACCCCGCCCTCCATGTCTTTCTTGAGGGCCGGACGCCGGGCCGGGTCCGACAGCTTGGCCTTGCGCTCTTCGAGCGTACCGACCGTGGCCTCGTTCCAGGCCGGCAGCTGGTCGAACAGACCGATCGTTTCCAGGGTGAACTCGAACTCGACCGGCAGGCAGATATCGACCGGCAGCACGACCGCCTCGCGATAGGCTTTTTCGGTCCAGTCGAGCTGGCGGCGCCAGTTGGTCGGGTTGGTCGGGTCGTACACGATGGCGTTCCAGTTGAGCGGCCGACCGCTGGTCTTGGCCAGCTCGATCAGGAAATCGAGCTTGAGGCCCTGGAGCGCCCGGCCCATGGTCCACTCGATTGAGCCGCGGTTATAGTCGCGCAGCACCGCCGCCATCTCCAGGTATTCTTCACGCGGCGCAACCTGGGTCGGCAGATAGCCACCGTCATAGTCGCGGTTGGCCATGCTGAAGGTGGCCGAGAAGCCAAAGCCGCCGGCCTCCAGGGCCTCGCGCAGCAGATGCTTCATCTGGGCGATTTCTTCGGGTTTGGCCTGATAGTTGGG
>JAAXHF010000721.1 GCA_012271025.1 Deltaproteobacteria bacterium
CTCGTGTCGCCTTGGCTGGCGCTGTTCCCCCTTCCGTCCGCTGCCTGGCCGCGCCGAGTGACAGCCGTGAGGCGCGTGAGATCAGTCGGACGGTGTTGTCTCTTGTCCGTGATCACCAGCTCCGTTTTTCCGAAATTGGCATCGTCCTGCGCGACCCGGACCGCTACGGTCGCCTGCTGACCGAGACCTTCGATAATCTGGACATCCCGAGTTGGCTGTCTGGCGGTCTGCCGTTGCTCCACACCGCAGCCGGCCAAGCCCTGCACCTGTTGTGCCGCATGCTGGTTGAAGACTACGCGCCAGACCGGGTGTTTGAGTTCCTGACCGTCAGCCGGCCGCCCGACACGACGGCTCAGTACGCCCAGCTCGACCGCTGGCAGGCTCTGGTCCGGCAGGCAGGGATTGTGGGTGGTGTCACGGCCTGGCAAGACGGTCTGGCCCGGATTGAAACGGCCTCCCGAGCCGCAGCCCGCTCCTCGGACCACGCTGCGGCCGAGCTGTCCGTCGTGCAGGCGTGCCGGGCCTTTATGCGGGAACTGTTTGCCACAGCCGAGCAGCGGCCGAGCCAGCTGAGCTGGCACGCCTGGGCAGACTACAGCCTGCGACTGTACCGTACCTATAGCAGCCCAATGTCGCAGACCGATCAAATCGAAGCGCTGCTGCTGGAGTTGGCCCAGTTCGATCTTACCGGCAGCCACCAGCCGAGCGCCGAGGCGGGTGAGCCAAACCGCTTCAACATGTCCAGCCCAAGCCTCGGAGACTGGGCCACAGCCGTCAGCCAGGCCCTGGCTACACCCCACCCCACGGGACACACCGACGGTGTTTTCATCGGCGAGCTGGCCGCCGCTCGTGGCCGGCGTTTCCGGGCTGTCATTATTCCCGGCATGCTTGACGGAGGCTTTCCGCGCAGCGTTCGCCAAGACCCGCTGTTGCTCGACGCCGAACGCCAGCACCTGGCCGAAACGCTCGGTTGCGAGGTGGCCCAGCGCGGGCAGCGGAACGAGGAGGAACGTCTGCTCTTCTGCCTGGCCACCCAGACTGCGGTTGAGCACCTCATCCTGAGCTACCCCAGCCACGACCAGTCGAGCGGGCGGCCTCAGCTGCCGTCCTGGTATCTGCTGCGCGTTCTTGAGGCTGTGCGGGGCCGGGTGCAGACCTTTGCCGATCTCGAAGCCTGGAGTCAGCGCGTCCCGCTGGCTCCGGTGTATGCCGGACCCGTTCAGCAGGCTCAGGATTCCCTCGAGTTCCACCTGGCAACGCTGGAACAGGCGCTGGCCGGCGGCGATATGGCTGCCCTGGGCTATCTGCCACTCGCCCTGCCCGCCTTTTCCGCAGCCCGGCAGGCGGTCGGCCAACGCCTGGACAGCCCACGCCTGACCGCCTTTGACGGCCTGCTCGAAGCTGCCCAGGCCAGACGCCGGTTGCGTCAGCTCTTTCCGACCGGGGTGTGCGTCTCGCCGAGCGCTCTCGAAACCTACGCCCGGTGTCCCTTCCAGTACTTCCTCAGTCAGGTGCTGGGCCTGACTCCGAGGGATGAGGCTGAAGGGTTGGCGGGCCTCAGTCCCCGCCAGCGCGGGCTGCTGCTGCACGCCATCGTGTCCGACTTCTTCTCCCAGCTGCGGAGGGCCGGGCAGCTGCCCGTGCACGGCCAAGATCCCCAGCTTTTGATCCAAGGGCTGATGCATATTGCGGACACGCATTTCAGCCGCTTTGCCGACACCCAGCCGACTGGCCCGTCTCTGATGTGGGAGCTGGAACAGGAACGTCTGCGTGAACGTTTGATACGCCTGGTGTACTACGAGGTCGCGGACCAGTCGGAATTCGTGCCCCGAGCCTTTGAGCTTGACTTTGGTTCAACACCCGACGCTGAGCAGCCCGAGTCGGCTGAGGAACGATTTTTTCCTGACCGACCGGTCGGCTTTGACCTGGAGGACGGGGAGTCTATTCGCCTACGGGGCAGGATTGACCGGATCGATGTGTCCAGCGCCGGACCACAGGCCCGGATCATTGACTATAAGACCGGCCGCGCGCCGCGCGGTCGATTTGCCCGCGGAACAGCCCTGCAACTCCCGCTGTATCTGTTTGCGGCCCACAGCCTGCGGCCCGACCTGGTATGGGAATCGGCCGGCTATGTTGGGCTGGGTCAACGGGTCCACGCCCCGGCTCCGGCCTTCAGCTCAGAGACCTGGCCGGAGGCGGCAGGTGTGCTCCGACAGATCCTGACCATCGTGCTGAAGGGAATACGCTCGGGCTGCTTTTTTCCACACCCGGACACCTGTCGCCCGTGTCCTTTTCCTGACATCTGCGGCAGTCAGGTCGAGCAACGCATGCGGCACAAGCGCCACGACCCGCGCTGGGCCGTGCTGCACCAGCTGGGCGCGATTGACTGAGGAGAGAGCGTGGCCCACGGCACGCAACACAGGGGAGCGATGATGACCACCCATCGAGAAGAGATCAGCGCTCCCCTTCAAATGGTCGAGACGGACGCCGCGCCACGTCAGCGGGCGGCAACCGAACTCGACACCAGCTTTCTGGTCGAAGCCGGGGCAGGCACGGGCAAGACGAGCGTGCTGCTCCAGCGGCTGCTGACGGTGCTGCGGACCGGTCGGAGCCGCCTGGAACGGATAGCCGCCATTACCTTCACCGAAAAGGCAGCGACCGAACTCCGCATACGGCTACGGACCGAGATTGACGCCGCCCTGGGCACCCAACTCGGCCAGGCGGAACGGGACAATCTGCGCGCGGCCCGTCTGCAGCTTGAGCGAGCCTCAATTCTGACTGTCCACGCCTTTTGCGCACTGCTGCTCCGTGAGCGGCCTCTTGAGGCACGGGTCGATCCGAACTTCGGCATATTGGATGGGATCGGCAGGCGGGTCATTCAGGAGCAAACCTGGCGAGACTGGCTGGCCCAAGAGATGGAGTCGAGACCCGACAGCCTCAAAACCGCCCTGCGAGCCGGTCTCAGCCTGGCCCATGTGCGAGCCTTGCGTGACTTCGTGGTTGAGCAGCGTGACTGTTTGGGGCTCCTGCCCGAGCCGCTGGCCTCCCCCCTGCCACAATTCCGGCACGCCTTTCGACAGGCTGCCGAGCGGCTGTCTCAGCTCGGGTCCGCGTGCAGCGAGCCGAGCGACCGGGCCTTTGTGCAGCTGATGGATCTCAGCCAACAGCTGCCCGACCACGACGCTGACCCGCTTTGGGAGCGGCTACTGTACAGCCCGCTGGATCTCTCGGAGCGGCTTGGCAACAAAACGCACTGGCACCCGGCCTCCAGCCTGGACGAGGTCCGCAGCTGTTTTGCCCAGCTACGTGTCGCCCACCGCCAGGCCCGCGCGGCCTGGGTGCACAACCACACGCTTGCGCTTGTCCGTTGGCTGGGCGGCTATCTGGCGGTGTATGACGACACGAAACGCCAGAGAACGTGTCTGGATTTTCCCGATCTGCTGCTCTCCACCCGGGATCTGCTGGCCAACAACCTGGAGGTTCGGCGGTATTTTCAGCACAAATTCGATTTTCTTCTGGTGGACGAATTCCAGGACACCGATCCCCTGCAAGCCGAAATCGTCTTTTTTCTGGCCGAGCACACGCCACGAGCGCGCGACTGGAGCAAGGTCGTGCTGAAACCCGGCAAACTGTTTCTGGTCGGCGACCCGCACCAGTCTATCTACCGTTTTCGACGGGCCGATTTAGACGTCTATCGGCTCGTCCGGACCATCGTCGAAGGCCAGGGCAAGGTTGTTGGTCTGTCGAGCAATTTCCGTACCCGGGCACCGATTCTGGACTGGATCAACGACACGTTTTCCCGCGTTTTTGCCTCCGCCGCGGCTGAAGACGGCCTGCAATACCGGCCACTCCAACCAATCCGTCAGGAAGAGCCCCAGGACAACCCGTCGGACCCCCTCGACTCGGGACCGGCGGTCATCCCCGTGCCGGTCCCCGCAGCCCGGCTGTCGTCCCGACCGAAACGCGAAGACCTGCGCCGGGCCGAGGCCCAAACCGTGGCCGACTTCCTCACCCGCCGCCTCGGGGAGGGAGACCAAACGCTCAGCCCCGGCGATATTGCCGTGCTGTTTCGGACCTATCGCGCCATGGACGCCTACGAGGAAGCCTTTCAGAATGCCGCCATTCCGTATCAGATTCTGGGCGGGCGCCAGTATATGACGCGCGACGAGGTTGAGGAGCTACGCGTCCTGCTGCGCGCCATCGACAGTCCGGCCGATGGTACCGCCCTGGTGGCGAGCTTACGGTCGTCCCTGTTCGGCTTTTCCGATGAGGCGCTGGCCCATTTCGTCGGGACGGGGGGAGTTTTGCAGTACACCGGTGGGCCGCTGCCGGACGGGCTGCCGGACGCGGACCGTTTTGCCGCGGCTTTTGCGCTGCTGCGCGAGCTGCACGCCCGCTCTCGGCAGTGCAGCCCGTCAACATTACTGTACGAACTCTATGCCCGGACCCATCTTCTGCCCCTGTTCGCGCTTCGCCCGCAGGGAAACCAGCGGACGGCCAACCTGCTCAAACTGATCGAGTTGGCCCACAGCCTGGCCGACCAGGGCATCCGCAGCTTGAGCGCTTTCAACCACTTTCTGAGCCATCACCATCAGGCGACCGAAGAGGGCGAGGCGGTGATTGCCGAAGAGCATCATCCGACCGTCCGCTTCCTGACCATCCATAAGGCCAAAGGGCTCGAGTTTCCGGTCGTGATTCTTGCCGATGCGGTCCTCACTCCAAGCCGTCCGAGTCGAACCGGCCTGATCGAACGCGGCTACACACCGGCGTCAATGACATCCGCTGAGGGAGAGTCAGGCCGGCTCTCCCAGCCCCGGGGCCGTCTTGAGCTGCGACTCGGTCCACACTCCCTGGCCTGGCAAACGCTCGGCTGGCAGGAGGTCCTGTCCCGTGAGGGAGGCCGCGAGGAGGCCGAAGAGCGACGCCTGTGGTATGTCGCGGCAACCCGGGCTCGCGACCAACTCATTGTGCCCGCGTTGCCCGAGCTGGAGGACACCACCGGCCAGAGCCTGTGGCGAGTCTTCGAGGACCAGACCACCGAACCCCGGCTGGACTTCCCGGCTTCGCAAACCGATATGCCCGCCTCAGACCGCCCGGGGCTTATCCGTTCGGGGTCACTCCCCCCCATCCTGCCCGATCAGGCTGCGTTGGCGCGCTACCAAGCCTGGCAGGCGGAGCAGCGGGCGATCAGGCAACACGGCAGACGGCCACAGACCGTGTCTGAGCTAAGCGTCGAGTCTCTCATCCACGCCGCCCATGACCACACCGAAAAGGGCAACGATGATAACCGCTGGATCAGAAAGAGATCATCGTTGCCCTTTGCTCCCAGGCCGCTCGGTCACGCCCTGCGTATGGCCCTGAAGCGGGGCGCCGAGCCGAACCTCGACACAGTCTGGAACAGCCCACTGCTGAACAGAGCCCGCGCCGCCCAGGAATGTTTTGCCGAGCTGCCGTTCAGCCTGCACTATCAGACGCAGTCTCGCACCGACACGGTCCTGAACGGCGTGATTGACCTGGCCTTTCTTGAGAACGGGTCCTGGGTCATTGTTGGCCTGAAGGACGACGTACTTTCTGACGGGCAGGCCGAGCCCCGAGCTGTCCGCTACCGCTCCGAGCTGTCCGTGTATGCCCTTGCCCTTGAGCAATTGAGCGCCTATCCGGTACAGGATCTCGTGGTCCTGTTCGCCCACTCGGCCACAGACGTGCACTTTGCCTGGAATGACCGGGCCCGGGCAGACGCCCAGACCCTGCTTGACCAGACCCAACCCAGACCCGAAAGGTGAATGAGGATAAGTGGCCGCAGAGGAAGAAGCACTGTTCACCTTATTTCACTGATGAGCCAACTGCATGAGCCAGACCGTGACAACCACTGCGTTTCCTGAACAGGAATTTTACCTCAAAGAATTTCGCGGCAAGAGTTTCCTGTTCAGCCTGCGAGCCAGAGATTTGCGAGACGCGGCAGCGGTCGAGACGCTGGCCGAGGTGTGCCAACAGCTGACGCGCAATGAAGCGCGGCTGATCGTGCTTATCGAAACCGACGACTCGGACCGGCGCTGGCTGGAACGTCTGCGCACGGCCATGGCTGTCCGGTTTGTTTCGCTGCCGGCTGGAGCTGAGGACAAGCTCGTCCTGGAATACGTGTGGACGGTTCTCAGAACCCGCCCGCTCTTTGTCGGCCTGTGGCCAGCCCCTCAGGGGCGCATCGCCGGGCAACGCCTGGCCGTTCGTCTCAAGGTGCACAAGCTCGTCATCCTCGACCCGGACGGCGGTCTCAGCGCCGGGGGCGGCCGGGTGTCTTTCATGAACGGAAGCGTGCTGAACGAACTCCTGCGTCAGCCCCAGGCGGCCGGCCCGGATGTCCACCGCCCGCTGTTGGACTCGATCCGGGCGGCCTTGGAGGGTGGAGTCGGCTCAGTGTCGCTGTGTCGGCCTGCGGATGTCGCACGGGAGCTGTTCACCTATGAGGGGCGGGGCACGCTCTTGACGCTGGCCGATTACTGTCGGGTCGAGCCGTTGGGGCTCGACGATTTTTATGAGGCCGAGCGGCTGATCCAGCGCGGCGAACGCGAGGGTTACCTCAAACCTCGGAGCCGGCAAGAGACGGTACTGCTGCTGCTGCACGGCTACGGCGCCCGGCTCGGAGCGGTGGGTGGAGAGCTGGCCGGATTCTGTGCCCTGCTGCCCTATCCCGGAGAACAGGCTGGAGAAATCGTGGGGCTGTACACCATCACCCGTTTTCAGGGTGAGGGAGTCGGTGGCCGTTTGGTCGGCACGATGATAGAACGAGCTCGGGCAGCCGGTTTGGGCTATGTGTTTGCCTGTACCTCCCAGGCTGGGGCGAGCCGTCTGTTCGAACGCTGTGGTTTTCGGCGGGTGACGGCCGAACAGGTCCCGGCCGACAAATGGCAGCACTACGAGCCGGCCAGGAAAAAAACCATACAGGTGTATCGGACGGACCTCACGGTCAGACAGGCGGACCTATGATTGTCGGCATTGATATTGGCGGGTCAACAACCGACGCCGTTCTGCTGGACAAAGAAACGATCCGGGTCGAAACCCTGGAGACCGGCGACCCGCTAGCGGCGGCGGCCGGGGCTTTGGGCAAGCTGTTGAACAGTGCCGGACACAAACTGACCGATATTCAGGCGATTGCCGCCAGCGGTGGAGGCAGCCACCAATTGGCGGACCAGATCTTTGGCGTACCGGTGGTAAAGGTTCCGGAAATCACCGCCATCGGGATCGGCGGGAGCAGCTTGGCCGGCCGGTCGGACGCGCTCGTCGTCTCCCTGGGCACGGGAACCGCCCTGGTTTCCGTACGCCAAGACCGGATCCTGCATCTGGGCGGCACCGGCATAGGCGGTGGCACGCTGCGCGGTCTGGCACGCCATTGTCTCGGCATTACCCAGCTGGAGACGCTTGAGCAGCTGGCCGCCCAGGGAGATTTAAGCCAGATTGACCTGACCGTCGGCGATATTGCGGGCGGACCGGTCGGCATTGTCCCGGCCAAAGCGGTGGCCAGCCATTTCGGCAAACTCCAGACCGACCCGTCTCAAGCCGACAAAGCCCTGGGCCTCGTCAACATGGTGGCCTGGATTACCTTCAGCCTGAGCATGTTTGCGGCCCAGACCCGTCAGCATGAACACATCGTCTTTACCGGAAAACTGACCCGCTTGGAGGCGTTCAAAAAACGGCTCGCGGCGCTGACGCCCCGTCGTGGCGTAGACTTCAGCATCCCTCCCCACGCCGAGTATGCGACCGCTATTGGCGCGGCCCGGACCGTCAGCATGACCGCCCAGACCGAGGGCACTCCTGCCTAGCCCAGTGCCAATCCGTCTCTTGACTTCTCGGCCAAGCGTTCTTAGGATGGGGGGTCTCTACATCACGGACCGGGATGTAGAACCTGACTGGGGAGCCTTCCTAACCAATTTGTACCGTTTAGGCGACACTATCCCACCGGCACGTTCTGTGCCCCTCGTCTTCGCCCGGACTGCTGCCGGCGCCGTCCACCCGGACTGTGCCGCCAGATCACACATATAGGGGTCCTATGGAAAAACGGAAAGAAACCAGCAGGAAAAAGCCCTCGCCCGCCTCAAACGAAACGGTCGCCCGCACCGCGACAGACGCCCATGTCCTTTCCGCTCCAAAAGCCGCACCGGCAGAAGACATTGACGGCGTCATGTCCATCCTTGAGGAAATAGACGTCGAAGCGGCCGACGTGCTTGACGACGAGAACAATATCAGCATTGAGATTCCCAAGCGTGGAGAAGAGGACTGGGAGGAAGAGACGGTTGCGGCCGAAGAGCCGCAGATCACCGACACCTCAGACCCGGTTCGCATGTATCTTCAGGAGATGGGTAATATCCCGCTGTTGAGCCGTGAAGAAGAGGTGGCGATTGCCAAAGAGATCGAGGCGGGCGAAAAACGCATCAAGCAGGAAGTCTTCTCGTCGCCGCTGGCCCTCCGCTATGTCGTCTCCCTGGGCGAAAAGCTCAAACAAGAAGAAATCGAACCCCGCTATATCTTTGGCGACGACGACGAGGTCGAAGCGGCCGGCAAGGAAGACCACCGGATTACCCTGTTCCTCAGCAAGCTGACCTCGCTGAAACGTATCGCTGGAGAGATGGCCAAGCTTGACCAGCTGAGACGCAAACGCCTGCCGGTCAAAGAACGTCAAAAAGCGGTCAAAAAGGCGAGCGATGTGAAGCACAAAACGCAGCTCGCCCTGGAAAGCGTCCCCCTCGGTCGGCGTCATATCGGCGTTATTGCCGCCAAGCTCAAAGAAGTCGGCGATCTGATAGAGGAGTGCCGACGGGCGGTCCGCTTTCAGGAAGAAATCGTCCACCGCAAGGCATCCGAGATCGTTTCTCTGTCGCGCGGTCTGAAATCCGGCGTCCAGCGGGCAGGCAGACGACCCGAAGAGCTGAGCAAAACCCAGATCCAGAAAATCCAAAAAGCGAGCCAGGTGATCCACACCGCGCGGCGCAAGGTCCAGAAAATCGAAGCCGAACTGGGCATTAGCAGCGAGGACTTGCACAGCTCGCTATACAGCATCGCGCGCGGTGAAGCCCAGGCTCAAGAGGGCAAACGGCGTTTGATCGAGGCCAATCTACGCCTGGTCGTCAGTATAGCCAAACGCTACGTCAACCGCGGCCTGGGCTTTCTGGATCTCATCCAGGAGGGGAATATCGGCCTGATGCGGGCGGTGGAAAAATTCGAGTATCAGCGCGGCTACAAATTCTCGACCTATGCCACCTGGTGGATCCGCCAGTCGGTCAGCCGCGCCATTGCCGACCAGGCGCGCACGATCCGTATCCCCGTCCATATGATCGAAACGATCAACAAAGTGCTGCGCACCTCGCGCTATCTGGTCCAGCAGCTGGGACGCGAACCCTCGCCCGAGGAGATCGCGGCCCAGATGGAGGTGCCGCCCGACAAGGTCCGCAAGGTCCTCAAGATTGTCAAAGAGCCGGTGTCCCTGGAAACCCCGATTGGCGATGACGAAGAGAGTTCGCTGGGCGATTTTGTTGAGGACCGCCAGACCCTGTCTCCGGCCGACGCCGCCATGGCGTTGAGCCTCGAAGAGCAAACCCGCAAAGTGCTGGCGACGCTCACCCCGCGCGAAGAGCAGATTCTGCGCATGCGCTTCGGCATTGACGAAAAGACCGATTACACCCTGGAAGAAGTGGGCCAGCGCTTCGCGGTCACCCGCGAACGCATCCGTCAGATTGAGGCCAAGGCGCTGCGGAAATTACGCAATCCGACCCGGGCTAAGAGCCTCGAAGCGTTTATTGACGGCTGAGCCCGACACCGGCACGGTGAACGAGGATGAGTCCTTCATCAAGAAGAGCGTACTGGGAGGATATGTGAGTCAGAAAAATCTCGAGAAGCAGCTGAAAAAATGGCGCGAAGACCGCGCCCGCAAAGCGCCGGCCCAGGCCCCGGCCGACCGGCGTACTCTACGCGTTAACGGCCAAGACGTGATTGTCATCAAACGTGGCCGCAGCAAACTCAACAGCGTCCAATAAAGGCTGACACCTTCCCACCTGCGATTTCACTGACGCGCCGGTGTTGTCCGCACGGGGTGCCTCTCGCTATCGAGAACGGCGTCTTTGACCGCCTGGCAAAAGTCTGTGGTTGAGGACGAGCCGCCCTGGTCAGGGGTCAGAACCTGCCCCTCGGCATAGATGCGGGCGATGGCTGCCTCAAGACGGTCCGCCACGTCCTGCCAGCCGAGATACTCCAGCATCAGGCCGGCCGACAGCAGGGTTGCGGTCGGATTGATGATATTGCGGCCGGCAATATCCGGGGCTGTGCCGTGGGCGGACTCGAAATAGGCGTAGTTCTCGCCGTAGCAGCCGCTGGGCGCCAGCCCCAGCCCGCCAATCGTGCCGGCCGCCGCGTCCGAGAGCAGGTCACCGTACAGATTCGGCATCACCACAACGTCAAACTGACTCGGGTTTGCCACCAGACGGTGGGCAAAATCGTCGACAATATACTGGTTATACTCGATATCGGGGTAGGCTTTGGCCGTTTCTTCGGCGACCTGCCGAAACAGGCCATCGCTGCTCCGCAGCATATTGTACTTGCTGGTACAGGTGACGAGCCCCCGGCCGCCTCGGGCCTTGCGTTTGCGGGCCAACTCGCAGGCAAAGCGGACGACCCGCTGGGTGGCCTGGACGGTGATCACCTTGATGGCGAATTTGCCGACGGGCGTCGTATCCAGGGGTTTTTTGGTCAAATAGCTGGTCACACTCGTCTCGGGCAGAGCCGATAGCACGCCGAGGTCTCCCTCAATGCCCATATACAGGTCTTCGAGGTTCTCCCGCACGATGACCAGATCTATGCCCTCGGGCTGTTTCAAGGGACTCTGGAAGCCGGGCAGCCAGCGGGTCGGACGCACGTTGGCATAGGTCTGTTTGCCCCAGCGCAGATAACTGATGCCACCGGTCGTGCCGTTTGTCGACCCGAACAGGGTCGTGTCAGACTGATCAATCGCCCGGCATAAAGCCTGGTGAAAATCCCGTCGCGAACCGTACTGTTTGACCCCGTCTTGTCCGATGGGGAATTCGGTAAACTCGATATCCAGGGCCAAACTCTTCAGCAGGTCGAGCGTCGGGGCCATCGCCTCCGGGGCAGCATCATCGCCAGGAATGATAACGACACGTTTCGGCATGGAATTGCCCTCCTCTATCGGTCAAACACGTCCGACCCGGCTGGTCAACGTATCTCCTCGCTCAGGCGGTCGTCATCTTTGGAGCCGAGTAGTGTGATAGTTGCGTCCCGGCACCACTTTGCCCAGGACGACCGGCGCCCGGGCGCCGGTTGCCCCGAGCACATTTGACGGCATGCCGTGCAGCGTGGCGTAGGCCAGTACCGCGAAGGCCAGCGCCTCAAGCGCCTGACTCTCAAAGCCGAGGTCTTCCAGCCTGCGGATCTGGACCTGGGGCAGGGCCCGGGCCAGGCACTCACCCAGCACCGGGTTGAGGCTTCCGCCGCCGGTCAGCATGATCTCATCCAGCCCACCCTGCGGACACACAAACCTGCGGTAGGCGCGGGCCATGCTTTCGACCGTCAGCGCCGTGGCCGTGGCAACCTGATCCTCGGCGCTCAGCCGCGACGCCCGGCTGAGAAAGTCGCGGATATACGGCTCACCAAACTCCTCGCGGCCGGTCGATTTGGGCGGGCGGCGCCGAAAATACGGATGGCGCAAAAGTTCGGCCAGTAAGGGCTGGTGGACTCGGCCCCGACGGGCCAGACGGCCCCCGCGGTCGTACAGCTTTTTGCCTTTGCTGACCGCCTGCACGACCCCGTCAATGACCATGTTACCGGGGCCGGTATCAAAGGCCAGGACGCCGTCAAGCCCGTGTTGGGCGGGCAGATAGCTCAGGTTGGCGATCCCGCCGATATTATGAACAGCGACCGACCGACGGGGCTGATGAAACAAGGCGTAGTGGACATACGGGACGAGAGGAGCGCCTTCCCCGCCCATGGCCACGTCCGCGGGCCGAAAATCGGCCACCGTCGTGATGCCTGTCCGGGCGGCAATAACGGCCGGCTCAGCAATTTGCAAGGTGGAGCCGGGTCCCGGTCGCTGACGGGGTTGATGGTAGATCGTATGGCCGTGCGAACCGATCGCCGCTACCCGCTCACACGAAAGGCCGGCTGCCTGACACAGCTTGAGGGCGGCCTTGGCAAACAGCTCACCCAGCAGCACATTGACCTGGGCGACCTCAGCGGCTGGCACCGCAGCACCCTGACTGAGCCGCAATAGACGCTCACGAACCGGGCGGGTATACGGAAATGCGCGAAACATGCGCTGGTGCGTCTGCAAACGTTGGCGGGCAAAGCTGATATCGACCAGCACGGCGTCAATCCCGTCGTGCGAGGTGCCGGACATCAGGCCAATCAGGGTGTGGGTCGGCATGGGGACTTGGGCGGGGAGGCGGCGACTCAGTCGCTCAGGTCAAACTGAAAAACCGCGTCCAGGCCTTTTGCGCCCGCCTTGTTGAAGCTATCGGCTGCACCATCAATCACCTGCTGGACCGAGGTCACCTCGGGATCATCCGAGCCGCGGGCCGTGAACAGCCCTTGCAGGCGCATCGCCAGCCCCATATCACCGCTGATCTTGAGCTTGCCGCTCATAAAGGCCATCTGGCCGTTCAATTTCCCGTTTATCATATCCAGATAATCACTCTCCTTCATGGAAATCGTGATATTGGGCGAGGCGTGCGCACCGGTTTGCACCTCAATGGCCTCATTGGCGATATGAAAGTAATACTGGGTAGCCATGCGGAGTCCTCCTCTGGGAAATGAAGTCGCCAAAGGCTACCACACTCTGTGTCCTTTGGGAACTAAATCGCTCGGTGGGATTGTGTCAGCGGACCAGAACGGCAATATGGGGGGATCGGGCGACAGCCCGGCTTGGCAGAGGCGCCTGAC